>JAGQIY010001019.1 GCA_020430865.1 Myxococcales bacterium | reverse complement strand
CGCGTTGCTCCGGGGTCACGGAAAGCTCATCCGCAGGGAAGACCAGCTGAAACAGCAGGGCCGCGGCGCTGGCCAGCACCGCGGCGAACAAGCCCCGACCACCGTCGAGGATGCCGTAGGCGCGGCCCTGCTTCTCCTCTCCCCCCCAATCCCGAGTCGCGCGGATCAGCGCGGCCCAGAACAGCAGGATCGTGGTGATACCCCAGTAGCCAAAGAGCCACGCCATGCCGCGATAGCCAGGGAAGCTGGCGAAGTAGAAGCCGCCGAGCCCCGTCATCCACAGCGCGACCGCCAGCAGCTTGTGCGCCGAGAAGCGGTCCGCGAGCGGTCCCCCGGGGAAATAAGCAAGCATGGCGAGCACGCCATACACGGCCTGCGCCTCACCGAGCTCGGTGTTGGTCAGCCCCAGCACGGCGAGCACCGTGGGGCGAAAGAAGCGCGCCAGGTGGAACGGCAGGCTGAAGACGGCTTCACCCGCGATGATCAAGCACGTCAGCGCCAGCGCGCGACGAAACCGGGACTGCGCCGCGCTCTCCACGGCGTCATCCTAGTCTGCTCGGACGCTCACCCAACCAAATCGGCCGAGCCGCTGTCGCTGCTGGGCGCCTTCTTCACGGGCTTTGCGCTGGCGTTGGCCTTGGTGCCTTCCTCCGAGCCGTTCCCGTCGCCACTGGCGGTCTTCTTGCTGGCCTTCTTCGCCGTCTTCTTGCTGGCCTTCTTCGCCGTCTTCTTGCTGGCCTTCTTCGCCGTCTTCTTGCTCGCGGTCTTCTTGCTCGCGGTCTTCTTGCTCGCGGTCTTCTTGGTCGCCTTCTTGGCGGTCTTCTTCTTGGCCTTCTTCTTGGAGGGGCCGCGGGCACGCCGATCGGCGAGCAGCTCGTGGGCGCGCTCGGCAGTGATGGTGTTCGGGTCGTCGTCCTTGCGCAGGCTGGCGTTGGTCTCGCCGTCGGTGACGTAGGGACCGAAGCGCCCCTCCCGCAGCGTGATCGCGCCGCCGCTGACGGGATCGTTGCCGAGCTCCTTCAAGGGCGGGGCCGCCGCGCGACGCCCGCGCTGACGCGGCTGCGCGAAGATCTTCAGCGCCTCTTCCTGGGTGACGGTGAAGACCTGCTCCTCCGTCTCGAGGCTGCGGCTGTCCGTTCCCATACGCAAATAGGGGCCGAACTTGCCGAGCTGCGCCGTGATCACCTTGTCATCGGGACCGACGCCGACCTCGCGGGGCAGACTCAGCACCTTCAGCGCGTCCGCCAGCGTCATCGTCGCCGGGTCCATCGTCTTCAGGATGCTGCCCGTCTTCGGCTTCTCCTTGCCCTCGCCCGCTTCACCCAGCTGCACGTAGGTTCCGAAGCGCCCCGAGCGCACGAACACCGGGAGTCCCGTCTCGGGATCGTTGCCCAGCTCGCGGTCACCGCTCGGCGCGTTCAGGAGCTCGGTGGCCTTCTCGAGGGTCAGCTCATCCGGCGCCAGATCATCGGGCAGGCTCGCGCGATCGTCTTCACGCTGCAGGTACGCGCCGTAGCGACCGACGCGCACCACGATCTCGCGACCCTGTTCGTCCTTCCCGATGGGCAGCGAGTTGATGGCGCGGGCGTCGATCTCGCCCAGCTGATCGGCCACCAGGGAGCGGAGGCCCAGATCCAGACCAGAGCCACCGTCGTCCGGGCCGTCGTTCTCCGGCTTCTGCCCGAAGTAGAAGCGCTTGAGCCAGGGCACCGCGGACTCGTCGCCGTTGGCGATCGAGTCGAGCTCGTCCTCCATCCGTGCGGTGAAGGCGTAGTCGACCAGATCGCCGAAGTGCTGCTCGAGCAGGCCCACCACCGCGAAGGCGGTGAAGGAGGGCACCAGCGCGCTCCCCTTCTTCCACACGTACCCGCGCGCCTGGATGGTGCTGATGATCGACGCATAGGTCGACGGCCGACCGACTCCGAGCTCCTCCAGCTTGCGCACCAGGGAGGCCTCGGTGTAGCGCGCCGGGGGCTGCGTCTCATGCCCCTGCGTCACGAAGGACAGGCTGTCCAGGCCGTCGCCTTCCTTCATCGTCGGCAGGTGCTTCTCCTTGTCGCCGAGCTCTGCGGCAGGGTCATCGCTCCCCTCGACGTAGGCGCGCAGGAAGCCCGGGAAGATGATGGTGTTGCCGCTCACGCTGAACAGCGCGTCGCGCCCGTCTTTGGCCTTGGCATTGATCCGCACGGAGATGCTCTCTCCGCGAGAATCGGCCATCTGCGAGGCGATCGTACGCTTCCAGATCAGCTCGTAGAGCTTGGCTTCGTCGCTGTCCACCTGCCGCGCGACCTGCTCCGGCAGCTTGAAGACGTCGCCAGCGGGACGGATGGCTTCGTGCGCCTCTTGGGCGTTCTTGACCTTGTTCTTGTAGACACGCGGAGAGCTCGGCAGGTAGTCCTTGCCGTACATCTTCTCGATCTGTGAGCGCGCGGAGTTGATGGCCGCCGACGACAGCGTGGTGCTGTCGGTACGCATGTAGGTGATGAACCCGTTCTCGTACAGCCGCTGCGCAGCGCGCATGGTCCGCGCGGAAGTGAAACGCAGCTTGCGTCCCGCCTCCTGCTGCAGCGTGCTCGTCATGAAGGGCGCCGCGGGGCTACGTCGGTTGGGCTTGCGCTCGACGGACTGCACCTTCGCGGGTGCATCCTCCAGCGCCTCGAGCAGCCCCTTCGCCGCTGCCTCGTTGAGCAGCAGCAGATCTTCCTTCTTCAGCTTGCCCTGGTCGTCGAAGTCCTTGCCCTGGACGACGCGCTTGCCATCGACCTCGAGCAAGCTCGCCTCGAACTTGCCACCGCCGGGCTCGCTCTTCGCCTTGGTGCTGAACGTCCCGTCGATGCCCCAGTACTGAGCCGAGCGGAACGCCATGCGCTCCTGCTCTCGCGCCACGATGATGCGCGTGGCCACGCTCTGGACGCGCCCCGCGGAGAGCTTCGGCATCACCTTCTTCCACAGCACCGGCGACACCTCGTAGCCGTAGAGTCGGTCCAAGATGCGGCGCGCCTCCTGCGCATCCACCAGACGGCGGTCCAGCTCGCGAGGGTGCTCGATGGCTTCCTCGATCGCGCGTCGGGTGATCTCGTGAAACACCATGCGCTTCACGGGCACCTTCGGCTTCAACACCTCGAGCAGGTGCCAGGCGATGCTCTCTCCCTCACGATCTTCATCGGTGGCGAGGAAGAGTTCGTCGGCACCCTTCAAGAGATCCTTGAGCTTCTGGATGTGGCTCTTCTTGTCCGGGTCGACGACATAGAGCGGCTGAAAGTCGTTCTCCACATCGACGCCGAGACGTGCCCAGGACGACTTCTTGTATTGCGCGGGGATGTCGCTCGCCCTCTTGGGCAGGTCACGGATGTGCCCAATCGAGGACTCGACGACGAACCCATCTCCTAGAAAACCCGCGATAGTTCGCGCCTTTGCGGGAGACTCAACGATGACGAGGGAGCGAGCTGTAGCCATGGCGGGGGGGCTCAACATATTCGGGAAGCCCGCCAACGCAAGACCGGCCCGCGGGCCAGTTAGCAAGCTTCGGGCCTAACCCTCCGCACTCAGCGACAATTCGGCCTTGAAGGGGGGGTGCATTTCTTTG
>JAGQIY010001018.1 GCA_020430865.1 Myxococcales bacterium | reverse complement strand
ACTAGCCCCACACGCCAGCAATCCGTCGATGGGATTGGCGAAGCCCTCGACCTCGACCTGCGGGGCGCACTGCTTCAGCGCCTCCAGGGCGCCGCGCAACGTCGAGGCGTCCCCGTCGATGATCAGCAGCTTGTGGACCTCGCTCAGCTGTGCAGGCAGAGGCATGTTGTGTTCGCGCAGGAACCCGATCAACTGATCGCGCTGCACTCGACGGTGTCCTCCCGGAGTTCGATGCGCGGGCAACAACCCGCGATCGATCCAATTGAGCACCGTCGACGGGCTTACGTGTGCCAGTCGAGCGACCTCGTGGGTGGTGATATAGTGTCGCAACGTCAGGTGAGCCTACCGCGCAACGTCTGCGGCTGGCCACTCCTAGACGACGAGATTGGTAGCTAGAAAAACCACACAAACTCGAGATCCAGCGAACGCATGACAACAAACCTCTCGGAACCGCTGGAGTTCTTCGGTCACCTCTCGAATCAACCGCACCCACCTTAAAAACCGACGCAACCTCCCCTGCGTCGACTCACATCCTTGGGGAACCAAGATCTGTGCGCGTACTCCAGTGATTGACGGGTCGACCTCACCCCATGGGGTGTCCGAATCGGCCAGCGCTGGCGTTCGCGCAAGACCCCATTCTTCACTCCGCCACCGAAGTCGAAAGCGACACGTCCGTCGACCTCCCACGGCTTCGCACGGGACGCGTGACCTGGCCGAACTGCAGCTTCTCGAAGGCTACCGTTGGTTTCAAGCCAGGCGCCAACGCGGAGGCCTGGACCTCGCTGGACGCGAACATCTGCACGAACGCCGGGGCGTACTCCACCCGGTCGACCAAGGTTCGCTCGAGCACCATCGACGTGTACTGCAGGGCCCCCAGCTCAGGCGTATTGGCGTTTATCACGATATCCAGATCTTGCTGGCGGCAGAGCCGCGCGAGACCCGGGATCTTGCTGTCCAGGGGACTCCAGTTGTCGGCGCAGGTCCCGTTCTCGCTGCACCCCCAGACGCCGTCCTGCGTGTTGAGGAACAGCGTTTGGTTCCCCGAGGTATGACCAGGGGTGCGAACCAACACCAAGCCGTCTCCCAGCGACAGGTCACCGTCCGTGAGCAGCACTCGAGCAGTGTTCACATCGAGCTTGCCGTCTGCGACGAACCACGCCTTCTGCATCGGATGCAAGTCATCCCAGTCGTCCCACTCGCGCACTGGGGCAAGCAGGGTGGCGCTGGGGAAGCGCGACGGCCGCCCCGTCCGAGTCCCGAGCAGACCACGCAGGTCTTGAGTGTGGAAGTGGTCGAACGCCACGTAGTCGATGTCCGCGGGCTCCAGCCCCACCTCGGCGAGCTGAGACTCCAGGGTGTCGAACTTCTGCTGCAGGACGTTGAACGCGACGTATTCGCCCACTTGCTCGATCATTCGCTTGAAGAACGGCGTCGCCCGGGAAGCGATGTCATCCGTCGGATTGAACAGCAAGTTCTTCAGCTCACCCCGCTGAAGGAACTGCACTAGGAGGCACTGGTGCTTCATGATTACGTACGGAAACGGCAGCAGCGGAGCCGACCAGAACGCGTACTTGGTTGGGTAGGCCAGCGTCGCCACTGGCAGCGTACGCACCGCCACCACTCTGGGGCCGGCAGCGAGACGCTCCCGTAGACCGAACGCCGCCTTGCGAATCGCCTTCAGCTTCGGTCCGTGTCCCGAAACGAGCCACGCCTCGTCGAAGTCCGTGAGGCGCTCGAGCCCAGTTGTATCGCTGGTGTATCCGCTGCGTTGAATCATCCTGCCTCCCATGAGAGTCGCCGGCGCTCCACAGGCAGCTCCCCCGAGGCCTGGAGCGCATCGGTTCTAGTACCGCTGGCTCGCCTTGTCAGGTTCCGGTTCGGTCAGTGGCAGAGAACCCCTATACTGCGCGACGGTTGGAACCTTTTCGTTCTGGGAGACGGCGATGAAGAACTTACGAACGCTCACCCACACCGCGCTGGCGGCGCTCGGGGTGCTTGGAATCACTCAACTTGCTCACGCGCAGACCACCACGGTGAGCGACCTCAGCCTGGCGCGTACGGTGACGCTGACGGGCGCGGGTACGCTGCACGGCCTGGACGTAGGCGCGGACGGGCGGGTGTTCGTGATCGCTGGCGGCGGCACGGATCTCTACGTGCTCCACACCGATGACAGCTTCAGCCGCATCGCGCAGAACGTCGGCACATTCAACGGGGTGCTCTCTGACCTGCGCCTCGGCCCCGACGGCCTTCTCTACGCGATCAGCACGGGCGCGAACCCCGCGCCGATCCAGCGGTTTGCCCTGGACGGCACGCCTCAGAGCGATCTGGCGAGCCTCGATGACGGCGCCGATGGCAACGCCGCCGGCCTGGACTTCGACTGCCAGGGCAATCTCTACGCCTCGGACACCTCCAAGAGCCTGTCCCGAGTCTCTCCGGGCGGCGTGATCACCCAGGTCAACTCGACTCCCTTCGTCTTTCAGGACGTCGACGAAATCGAGGCGGGTGGCAACAACGTGTTCTTCATCTCGGACGGGTCCGCGCGAGCGGCCGATCAGGACACCGTCTGGCGCATGGCTCCCGACGGGCAGATCACCCAGTACGCCCAGATCAGCGGCACCCAGCTGTACGCCGGCGCGTACGATTTCGCCAAGGGCGTCTACTACGTCGCCTCCTACAACACCGGCCAGGTCTTCCGGCTGATCGACAGCAACGGAAACCAGCGGATTGACGACGCCAGCGAGCAGGAGCTGGTGGCCTCCGGCTTCGCGAGCAACGAAGCTTCCGACATTGGCATCGGCCCCTCCTCGTCGGGCAGCGGCTACTCGCTGTACATCAGCGGAACCAACAAGATCTACGAGATCGCAGGTCTTGGCGTGCCCAGCGGGGACTGCGGTGACCGCATCGACGACGATGGTGACGGCGTCTGCGAGATTGGCAAGGACGCGAACAACGACGGTGACTGCCTCGATGCGGGTGAGGACGACGGCAGCATCGACTGCGATGACAACGACGCCACGAGTTTCCCCGGGGCAACGGAGCTGTGTGACGCCAAGGACAACGACTGCGACAGCAGCACCGACGAGGACTTCCCGACGCTGGGTGATGGTTGCAGCGCCGGCATGGGCGCCTGCATGGCGGCCGGCTTCCTGGTCTGTGATGGTGTGATGACCGGCGTCACCTGCGACGCGGTGCCTGGCACCGGCAGCATGGAAGTCTGCGGAAACACCGTCGACGAAGACTGCGACGGCTTCCTCGACAACGGATGCGGCACGGGAGGCGCCGGTGGGACCGGAGGCGCCGGTGGCGGTGCAGGCACGGGCGGAACCGCAGGCGCGGCCAGTGGCGGAACCGGCGGCACCGCGGGCGGAACCGGAGGTACCAGCGGCGGCAGCGGCGGCAGCCGCGGAGCCACGGGTGGCAGCGCAGGTGCCAGCAGCGGTGGAGTCGGCGGAGCCATCGCAGGAGCTGGCGGAACCGCAGGCGCAACCAGCGGTGGCGCGGGAGGCAGCGCAGGCGCGACCAGTG
>JAGQIY010001017.1 GCA_020430865.1 Myxococcales bacterium | reverse complement strand
GTTGGATCCGGTCTGGCGCTTGATCGATGGATCGCGGCGCAGCCTGAGGGTGGTGCGACGCAACCTGGTTTTCTCGTTGGTCTACAACCTGGTTGGTGCGAGTCTTGCTCTTGCAGGAGTGTTGAACCCGCTGATCGCGGCTCTCTTGATGCCGCTGAGTTCACTGACCGTCGTGACCAGCTCGTTCCGGAGTAGGAGCTTCAAGACATGAGCGTGCTGTATCTGCTGATCCCGCTGGCGATTCTCTTCGGTATCGCGTTCGTTGCGGCCTTCATCTGGGCCACCCGACGTGGTCAGTTCGACGACCTCGACACGCCGCCGGTGCGCATTCTTTTCGACGACGACCGCTAGGCCGCACGCGTTGCGCGACGTGAACGAGAGACACCGCTGGACGCGGTGTGCTCATCACGTGCGGGCGACATACTCGTGTGGTGGAGGTGAAGATATGACCCGAAAGCTGCTGTGCCCCGTGGACTTCTCCGAGTGCTCCGAGCGGGCCTTTCAGTCTGCGCTCGAGCTGGCCCAGAGCCTGGGCACGACCGTGCAGGTCTTCCACATCTACGAGCCTGGCGAGGTGCAGCCCGACCCCGGGTTCTTCCTCTACGCCGGGAACCCCCGGCCCCTGCGGGAGATCGCGCGAGATCAGGCGATGCGGGCGATGGATGAGTTCGCCGAGGCCCATGCGGACGCCACGGTCGGCGTGAACTACTCGGTGCTCGAGGGTCATCCTGTCGACCGTATCCTTGAGGAATCGAGGACGGGGGAGTACGAGATGATCGTGATGGGGACACGTGGCCGTACGGGGCTCGCGCATCTGCTCCTGGGCAGCGTCGCGGAGAAGGTCGTGCGGAGCTCTCCAATCCCGGTATTCACGCTGAAAGACGCCTCCTCATGACCCGCGGGCGCCGCTATCGCCTGCCGAGGGAACACGGCTTCTGGGTGATGTTGGTGCTGATCACTGCGTCCGCTCTGATTCGTGTTCGCGCCTCCGGATGGTCGAGTGTAGTGGCGCTGGGGGTGTTGCTGCTCACTCCGCTCGCTGGCGGCCTGCTGAGCCGTCGCGTGCGCGGAGACGGGTCGCTGCAGCTCGCCTCGACGGTGGCGCTGAGCGGCGTCGGCGTGCCAATCCTGTGGGCTGGCGGTGACGCTCTGGCGAACGTCGCCGCGTTCAGCTTGGTCTGGCTCTCGGTGAACCTCGCGGGGGCTCTGATCGTGCGGGCCGCGCTGCAGCGGCGCCGCGCACGCAAGAAGGCCACGGTCTTCGAGTGTCTGGGGGTCGCGCTTCCAGTCGGGGTGTTCCCGTGTGTCCTGAGTATTTCCGAGTGGAATGAGAAGGCGGCCCTGGTCGTCGCGAGCTCCGGGCTCCTCGTGCTGGCTCTGCAGCGCCTAGGCCCCCAGAACCTGAAGCGGCTGGGGCTGAGCATGAGCGCGCTGAGTGGTGTCGTCGGCGTGCTGCTTGCGCTATGAAGCGGGCATGACGCTGGCACCGACCACGAATGACACACGCGCCCTCCAGGGAATGCTGGAGCAGCTCTGGCCGGGCGC
>JAGQIY010001016.1 GCA_020430865.1 Myxococcales bacterium | reverse complement strand
TTTCTCCCATTGGCATTTCAGAAGGCGATCGTCTGGAGCCTGCTGTTCGAGGGGCTCGGTCTCGGCTGTGGGAGCGGTCCGCTGACTGGGCGCTACTTCCCGCCTCTCGGCGGGGCGCTGTATTTCCTCCGGCCAGGCACCACGAAGCTTCCCCTGTTCCCTGGGGCAGCGCTCGTCGGGGGAGTGCGTCGCACGCTGCTCGATGTCCTGATATATGCGGCGCTGATCATCGCCGCCGTGCGCGCGCTGGTGGCTCCCCAGCTGGACGCGAGCCATCTCTGGCCGCTGGTCGTGCTGGTGCCGCTGATAGGGATCTGCGACCGCACGATCTTCCTGGCCTTGCGCTCGGAGCACTACTGGCCGACCTTGCTGTGCTTCCTGTTCGCACCGAACTGGATCGCGGGGGCCAAGGCGGTGCAGCTCGCGTTGTGGTTCTGGGCGGGGGTCTCCAAGCTCAACCACCATTTCCCAACGGTCGTTTGCGTGATGAACAGCAACAGCCCGTTCACGCGTTTGCCCGCCTTTCGTAGGCTGATGTATCGCAGCTACCCCGACGATCTGCGGCCTTCGCCCCTCGCGACACTGATGGGCCATGCGGGGACGCTGCTCGAACTTGGCGTGCCGATGGTGCTGCTGCTGGCTCCGGAGGGGCCGTACCTGCTCCTCGGTATGGCGCTGATGCTGATGCTGCATGGCTACATCACCAGCAACGTACCCATGGGTGTGCCCATCGAGTGGAACTTCATGGTCGTCTACGGTGGCTTCGCGCTGTTCTGGGCGCACCCCGACGTGCGCGTCTGGGATCTGGGCTCGTTGCCCCTCGCGCTGGTGCTCGGGCTGTTGCTGATTGGCCTGCCCCTACTCGGAAACCTGGCTCCCAAGGCGATCTCGTTTCTGCTCGCGATGCGCTACTACGCAGGCAACTGGGCTTACAGCATCTGGCTGTTTCGCGGTGAGAGCCACCGCAAGCTCGATCGTCTGACGAAAGTTTCCCCATGGATCTATGACCAGCTGGATCGATTCTATGACCGCGCTACTTCGATTGGGCTGGTGGGCAAGGTGATGGCGTTTCGTCTGATGCACCTCCACGGGCGCGCGCTGCCCTCGTTGATCCCCAAGGCGGTCCCGGACCTCCGCGACTACGAGTATCTGGACGGTGAGCTGGTTGCGGGCATGGCGCTGGGTTGGAACTTCGGGGATGGACACCTCCACAATGAGGGTTTGCTGCGGGCCCTGCAGAGCCAGTGCGCGTTCGAGCCTGGTGAGCTCCGCTGCATCTTCGTCGAGTCGCAGCCGCTCGGTGGGGGTGCCCTGGAGTACCGGATCTGCGACGCCGCGAGCGGAGAGCTGGAACGCGGCGCGCTCGCCGTCGCCGAGTTGCGGGAGATGCAGCCCTGGGGCGCCCCTAGCGCGCTCGACAGCGAGCCGCGTAGGCCGTCGGAGTGAAGCCGATCTGTGCCTTGAAGTCGCGGATGAAGTGCGCCTGATCGTGATAGCCGAGATCCAGCGCCAGCTTCACCCAGTCCACTTCTTCCCCCGAGGAAATGCGCTCGGCGGCCTCCTGAGCGCGCGCGCGGCACAGCACCCACTTGGGGCCAACGCCCACGAAGCGCTCGAACAGGCGCTGGAGGGAGCGCAGCGAGCAGTTGGCAACCTCTGCCAGCTGTTCGGCGCGCAGGAGCCGGCGATCGCGCTGTGCGCGCTCGACGAGAGCGTTGACCAGGCGCGGTGTCTCGACCTCGTGTCGCTGCAGGCGTTCGACCAGGAAGCCCTCGACCGAACGGCGAGCCTGTTCGAGGCGCGCAGCGGGGACGCGGGGCTCCAGGAATTCACCGCAGAGTCCGCCAAGTTCCTGGAACAGAGCCTCACCCTCGGCGCCGAACACGTCTGTCACCGCGGCCTGCGCGCCGACCCATGCGCTCATCGGGCGATCGCTGAAGGCCGCGAAGCCCGCCGGTTCGAAGCGCACCCCGAGCACCGAACCCGAGCCGCTCAGGCGCGCCACGAAGCGCTCCGCGCTGGGGCCCACCACGCGCGCCTCGCCGCGCTCGAAGCCAATATTTACACGAGGAAATGGCAGTATCTCCTGCTCGTAGCCCTGATCACCCAGATCCCAGCTCACGCTCCACAGCCCAGACACGTGGTCGGCCAGGCGTGAGTCGACCTCGAAGCGCTGCAAGTGGAA
This sequence comes from Myxococcales bacterium, assembly GCA_020430865.1. The sequence continues at coordinate 17,160 of JAGQIY010001016.1, read as the reverse complement.
GCGCTCGAGACCCTGCTGTGGGGTCAGGATCCCGTGGGTCGAGTGCGGCGAGTCTCCCGGTGAGTGCATTCCCGCCCTCTAGCACGGCCCTCGAAGCTGCCCACATGAGGACGGCTCTCGCTCCGCGCGGATCAGCACGCTGGCCTCTGGAGAGCGCAGGTGTGCAGCTAGAATGCCAGGAACCCAAGGCGTAGGCGCAGGCCGAAGTCCAGCCAGTTCAGACCCGGGCGCGCGGAGAGCTGGCGCTCGCCGCCGAACACGGGCTCGTCTTCGCTACCCAACGGCACGACGAAGCCAGGGCGATACCAGAGCTCCACTCCACGGAAGCGAATGCCCAGTGGTACACCGACCCCGAGGCTGCTGCGCGCGCTCGAACTCGTGTCCAGGCCGCCCTGCAACGCGAGGCCGAAGGGCAGCGCGAAGTCGCCGCCGAAGGCGTACTCGAGCAGCGCCGTCTGTGTGAGCTGAAGCAGCCCGTGGCCGGTGTGATGCACGAATCCATAGCCGATCTCGCTCACGCTGCGCACGCCCAGCGTTGCCAACCGCCCAGCGAAGCGTCCGTCGACTCCCAAGGCGAGGCGACTGTTCCAGAGCCGTCGGTCCTCCTGATAGGTTTCTTCAGGGAAACGCACTTCGAGCCGTTCCGGAGAGTAACCGAGCTCCACGCCCATGCTCGGTGCCCAGCTCGCCTCGCGGGTTTGGGGGGGAGCAGCGGCGGAGGGCAACGTGAGCAGACACGCGGCGACGCAGGAGACAGCGGTGGCGAGGCGTTGGAGTGAGGCGTGGGTCGCGGCGCGAGTCATGTCACGACCCAGGCCAGTGGACGCCGCGGACTCTTCAACGCCCTGTCCCAGGGCACCCCGACCCGAAACAGCATCTGAGCGCCAGAGCGCGACTGACCGCTGAGCTTCGCCAGGCGGTCCCCGAAGTCGCTGGCTAGCCCCAGCGTCTCCTCCCTGTCCTGACGCTCAGCCATCTGATTCAGTGGCTGGAACGCGAGGTTCTGGGAGGTCGCCCAGAGGTGCAGGCGCTGGTAGGCCCGCCCCACCAAGAGCTGTTCGGCTCGAGAACTCCGGTCCGCCGTGCTCAGCATGCAGAAGGCGAAGCCCGTGGTTTGGTCGCCGCGGGTGCCTTCCAGCCAGTATTCTCCGGCGGTTCGCGCGCTGGGGCGCCCAGTGCTCTTGCCAAGGAAGCGCGTGAGGGCGCCGAGCCCCGAGGCGTCGAGCGTCAGGCCATCGCGTTGCTCTTCGATCTCGCGCTTCGTCTGACGCCACCAGGCGTGTCCCGCGTCGAGCATGCCAGCGTCGTCGACGATCGCTGCCGTGGCGTCGATTGTTCCCGCGCGGAAGTCTCGCGCCCGGGCTCCGCTGAGGAAGTGTAGCTCGACGCTCGCGTCCTCGAGCTGATCACGCAACGCCTGCTCGAGGGCGGCGGGCGGCCGAGCATCGAGGTAGGCGCCACGGTTCGTGTGCCGCCTGGAGATCGCGCCGTACAGCGCGTCGGACGTCGATGCGGACGCGGACTCAGTGAGCGTGACGTCGGCGACCCAGCTCGGCGTCGCGCTGTCCGGGAGCCAGTCGACGCGAGCGGCGAAGCCTCGCGCGGCGGCGGCGACTACGAGGTTCTCCACGGCGCAGCCCAGTCCGATGTGCCGTTCGCGGGCCAGGGAGTCCATGGCGCCGAGGCTTCGGCTATCGTCGACGAAGAAGGAGACGCGCTTCGGCCCGTAGGCGAACGTCCAGGGCTGGGTGTTGTGGGGGCTCGAGGCGAGCAGCGCCGCGTGGATCAGGCCCTCCTCCAGAGACTCGCCGGCTCGGGGAAATACCCAGGGCGAGTAGGCATCGCCGGTCTCCGCTGGATAGGCGCCGCAGGCCGCCAGACCAGCCCCGAGCACCACACCGAGGCTGCTCAGCCCGAGGGCGTTGAAGTCTCGCCTGGTCAGGGGGCGGGAGCCGGCTGGGTTTGAATTCGTCATGGCCTAGGCGTAACTCATGCGACCTTGGTATGTAATGTGCGCTATCTGGCTATGACCTATATGGAATGCGTATGAATGATTTGCTCGCGCTGCGTCTGTTCTGTCGGGTGGTGGAGCGGGGGAGCTTCTCGGCGGTCGCCCGCGAAGAGGGGGTCTCTCAGCCCAACGTCAGCCGCCGCGTCGCGCAGCTCGAGCGAGATCTGCAGGCGCAGCTGCTCACCCGCACCACCCGCAAGGTCGCTCTGACGGACGCGGGGCGGGCGTTCTATGAGCGCGTGCGCCCCGCCCTCCGTCACCTCACGGAAGCAGAAGCGGATCTGCGCAGCGGCGTTAGTGCCGTCGCGGGGAGCGTGAGGGTCGCGGCTCCCGGCGCGTTTGGGCAGCGTTTCGTCGTTCCGGCGCTGCTGGATCTGATGCGCGAGCACGCCGGGCTCCAGGTCCAGTTGCTACTGAACGACGCCAGCGTCGACCTGATCGGTGAAGCCATAGATGTTGCCGTGCGGATAGCTGCTGGGGCGCCGTCAAGCTTCAAGCAGCGGAGAATTGGCGAAGCGCGGCAGGTCGTCGTGGCCTCCGAGCGCTACCTGCGCCGGGCGGGCACTCCGACCCAGATGGGGGACCTCGCCGCGCACGCTTGGGTCCTCGCGCGCACGACCTTGGCCGCTATGGACGCGGCGAGGGGAACCTCGGCCTTTTCGCAGTTGCCCGTCATCGTCCCGCGCTTTCTCTGTGACGACATTCAGGCCGTTTCGGAGGCGGTTCGGGCGGATCTGGGGCTCAGCGTCCTCCCCAGGTGGATGGTGAGTGAGGAACTGGAGTCTGGAAAGCTATTACAGCTATGGCCGGAGCTAGCCCTGCCTGGAGCGCCCATCCTGGCGCTGTTTGCGAGCACGCGTGTACCCGTGCGGATCCGAACAGTGGTCGACGCCATTGCCGCTCGGGTCGCCTCGGATCCTGCCACCCGGCGAGAACCCTGATCGGTCATTCGTCGCGAACCCCACCCGCGCTGATGGCGAAAGGACGTGCGGCTGACTTTGAGGGATCCGGGCGCACGATCCAAGCGCTGGACGTGATAAGGCAGGAGCTTGGAGGGGGCCTCGTGGGGCTCCGCGCACGAAAGGTCCACTGGCGGGGGAGATGACAGCCAAACCCGAGGTCTCAGCAAAGCCACTCGAGCTCGCGATCCTCGACTCGCTGAGCGTGGGCGTCATGTTGCTCGACGCCGAGCGCCGCGTCGTGTGCGTGAACCGTCGGGCCGCCGAGTTGCTCGAGGTCACAGAGGCCGAGGTCGTCGGGCGAAACCTTGCGGAGATCTGGGAGCTGGTCTTGCCTGACGGAGCGCCGCTCACGCTGGGCGACCGCCCCAGCGACCGGGTCGAACGAACCGGCGTCGCGGTCCGGGATCAGCTGATCGGGTTCCGCATCCACGGCCGGCCGCTGCGCTGGACCTTGCTCGGGCTGTCGCTGGTGGAGGCCACGCTGCAGACCCAGGCGCGCTTCCTGATTCACTTCCAGTTGATCAGCGATGAGCCGCTTCAGCACGACGTGCACGCCAAGCTGAGCGCTCTGGTGCAGCAGCGCTCCTTCGAACTCAATGAGTTCGAGTCACGCCTGGACGCTGCCCAGGATCTCGCCGCGCGCGCCCAGGCAGAGCTCAAGATCAGCGAGGAGCTGTATCAGTCCGTCGTCGAGGCGATGGCCGAGGGCGTGGTGATCCACGAGCCATCCGGGCAAATCCGCGCGGCAAATAATGCCGCGGCGCGCGTACTGGGATTGAGCCACGGCCAGTTGCTCGGGCGGGAGGCGATCGACTCGCGTTGGCGGTTGACTGATAGCGAAGGGCGAGATCTCCCCACCGCGTCCATCCCGTCGGAGATCACCGCCGTGACCGGAGAGAGCTGTCATCGCCGACTCCTCGGGGTCGTACGCGGAAACGGCGAGCGTGCCTGGCTCGAGATCAACACGCGCCCTCTGGGTCAGGCCGTCGACGCGGGCCCCGGCGCGGGCCGCTTTCCCGTCGTGGCCACCTTCACGGATGTCACCCTGGAGCGCGAGGCGACGCGAGCCCTGGAGGAGAGCCGGGCGCGCTTCTCCAGTGTGCTCGAGGCGGTGCCTGGCATCCTGTTCCGCTACCTTCGGCGCGCGGACGGCCGGACGGGCCGCTTCGAGTTCCTCAGTGGCTACACCAAGGCGCTCGTTGGACTGGAGCCTGCCGAGATCGTCGCGAACCCCGACCTGTGGTTCAGTCGCGTCCACCCTGGCGACCTGGTGGAGGCTCAGAAGGTCACGGCTGACGACGGCGTGGGTGGTGCCGTGGAGGTCGCGCTGCGGGTGAAGGGGCCGAACGGCGAGTGGCGCTGGTTCCGGAATCGCGCGGTGCGGGAGCTTCACCCCAAGGGCGTGATCTGGACGGGGGTGATGCTCGACATCACCGAGGAGCGACAGCTCGCGAGCCAGGTGCGCGCTTCTCAACGCAGGGAGGCCATCGCGACCGTGGTCGCTGGGGTCGCGCACAACTTCAACAACGCGCTGGCCTCGATGATCCCGAACCTCGAGCACGCCCTCGAGTCGAGCTCGGGCGAACAGCGCATCGAACTCCAGGAGACCTTGCGGACGGCGCGTCTCGCCGGCGGCCTCGTCAGGCAGCTGATGGTGGTCGCGCGCCAGCAGACGAGCGGGGAGGTCGTGGTGTGTGACTTCGCCAACGTCGTGCGTGACGTCGCTCAGCTGTGTCGCGGCCTGTTCCAGGGACGCATCCAGATAGTCTCCGATGTGACCAGCTCGCGGGTGCCCGTCGCGCAGGACGCTGCGCAGCTGCATCAGATGGTGCTCAACCTGTGCATCAACGCCCGGGACGCGATGCGAGACCATGAGTCCGGGCGCCTGTGGATTCAGCTCCACGCGGCGGACTCGGAGGGGGCCCGGGGGTGCCGCTTGATCGTTGGCGACAACGGATGCGGGATGGACGACGAGACGCAGCGAAAGCTCGGCGAGCCGTTCTTCACCACCAAGCCGCCTGGCCAGGGCACAGGGCTCGGGCTGGCAACTGTCTACGCAATGGTGCGAGACCTGGCGGGCAACGTCGAGTGCGTTTCCGCGCCCGAGCAGGGCACGGAGTTTCGCATCTGGCTGCCCCGTAGCGAGCTGCTCCCGGTTGGACAGTCCAACGCGAGCCCGCCGGAGACTCCGACCGGGGAGCGAGTACTGCTCGTCGACGACGAACCCCTGGTCCGACGGGCGCTGGCTCGCGGACTGCGCGCGCGTGGTTGGCTCGTAGAAGAGGCGAGTGACGGCCTCGACGCGCTGGCATCCATTGCCGCGGGGCAAGACCGATTCGCAGTCGCCGTGCTCGACTTGTCGATGCCCGGGATGCCTGGAGAGCGCGTTCTGGCGGAGATGCGGCGCCGAAGTCCCAGGCTCCCCGTGATCGTCCTGAGCGGATTCGTGCACGCGCCTGAGGCCTTGGTGGGGGCTTTCTCCGTGCTCGAGAAGCCCATCGGGACGCCCCAGCTCAGCGCCGAGTTGTCTCGCGCGGTGGCGTCATCGGCCCCACCGAAGGTCGAGTCTGGGTGAAGCCCGAGTCTCGAGCGCGGTGCTCGGGGGTGAGCAGCCCTTCGAATTCTCGCCCGGAGTGACGCAGCTGCTTGCTGCCGGCGGGACAGTTCGGCGCTAAGCTCTCGAGGTATGGCGATCTTCTCCGGCGGAAGTGGAGCGACCAGCGAGCCGCTGGAGTGCCCGCATTGCCATGAGGTTCAGCTGCGGGCCAAGGACGCCCACCGACTGAAGCTGGTGTGCCGCTCCTGCAAACGCAGCTTCCTGCTCGCCGAGGGCAGGGAGCGCTACGCCAAGAGCCAGGCCCTGAAGCGTCGCCGCTGATACGTCGGCGTTGACCTCTGCCCAGGTTCGGTGCACTCGGCCTCGGGTGACGAGTGAAAAGCAGGCGGACCCGAACGCCAACGCCGAACCCTTGGCGGCGCTCGAGCCGAAGGCGGAGCAGAGCGACGACGTTGCCCGTCAGAGCGGCCGCGGCGGCCTGGCCATCGTGTTCGCGAAGGTGTGGTTCCTGGTGATGGGTCTGATCCAGAACATCGTGCTGCCCCGAGTGCTGGGCGCCGGAGGCTTCGGCGACTTTCGCAATGCGCAGTCCGTCGCCAGCATCTTCTACAACCCGATCGTCACGAGCTCGATTCAGGGCGGGAGTCGCGCCGTCGCCCAGTCCGAGGACGAGGCCACGCCGCAGGTGATCCGAAGGGTCTTTGGGATCCACGTCGTGCTGGCGTTGTTCTTCGCGGCGCTGTTCTTCTTCGCCGCCCCGTTCATCGCAGCGGCGCTGAAGGCCCCCCAGATCTCCCCACTGCTGCGGACGTTGTCCGGGGTGATCTTCTGCTACGCGCTGTACAGCCCCCTGGTCGGTGTCCTCAACGGTCAGCGCCGTTTTGGTCGTCAGGCGCTGCTCGACATCGTGATGGCCGCGTTGCGGACGATCGGGCTGATCGTCGGCGCCAAGGTGGTGGCGGACACGGCGCTGCGCGCGGAGGGCGCGCTCAGCGGGTTCGTGGTCAGCTCGCTGATCATCCTCGGCCTGTCCCTGTTCATGGTTGGAGTCGGCCGGGCTGGAAAGGGCGGCGTTTCCGCGGGGTCCCATCTGTCCTTCATGCTCCCGGTCTGGCTCGGGCAGATCGCGTTGAACTTCCTGCTTCAGGCGGACGTCAACCTGCTGCGCCGCTTCGCAGGGAGCGCCGCGGAGCACGCCGGTCTGGGCGTAGAGGCGGCCAGTCCCCTGGTCGGGGCCTATGCGGCCACTCAGCTGTATTGCTTCCTGCCGTACCAGCTCTTGCTGAGCATCACCTTCGTCTTGTTTCCGATGCTTGCCACGGCGTACCGCGACGGCGACCGCGAGGCGATGGCGCGCTACGTGAGGACCGGAGTGCGAATCGCCTTGATCCTCGCGGGTGCGATGGTCTCGGTGACGAGCGGCCTGGCGGAGGGACTGCTGAAGTTGCTGTTTCAGAAGGAGTACTGGATGGCATCCCATGCCATGGAGGTGCTGACGCTGGGCTTCGGTGTGTTCGCTATCTTCGGGATCTTCAGCGCGGTGCTGAACAGCCTGAAGCATGAGTTCGCGAGCATGCTGGTGACGGTGGCGGCTGTGGTCTTCGTCGCCGTTCTGTGTTTCGCGCGGGTGCCGGGCACGGCGTTCGGCGAGGACTTGCTGTGGAAGACAGCGACGAGCACTTCCGCAGGGATTCTGCTCGCGACGCTGCTGGCTGGGTTCCTGGTCAAGCGCGCTGCAGGGGGCGTCGTCGATTGGCTGAGCGTGGTGCGAGTCCTGGCAGCGATGGCGATCGCAATAGTCGCTGGCCGTCATCTGCCCTACGCGGGCAAGCTGATGACGCTCGTCTACGCAGTGGTGGTGGTCGTGATCTACTTCCTGGTCTTGCTGGTGTCCCGAGAGCTGGGCAAGGCGGATCTGCAGAACGTGAAGAGCGTGATCTCCAAGCGCAAGGCCAAGTAGCTCAACCGTGGCCCGGGTAGCCGAAGGCTCGCACCAGCGCGCGATGGATAGCCAGATCGGTTGCCTCGCCAGTGAGCTGCGCCTCGCGGTAGCCGGTGGCCAGGCTCAACACCTCGATACTCCTGGCGCGGGCGTCGTGGATGAAGCGGGCTCGCCAGGCACCGAAGGCGATCACGGCCGAGTCCGCCTCGAGCCGGATGCGGCGATAGGGGCGCGGGCTCGGTCCGGTCTCGAGCAGTGTCTCGAGCTTGGCCCCGAGGTCCTCGCCGAGCTCGGCCAGCAGCGCGAGTTGCGAGCTCGCGCGGGCGCTGAAGTGAACCTGCCAGCCCAGCGTCACGCTCGCCAAGGGCTGGAGCGGCTGCGACTCCTCTGGTGGCGTGCTCGCCTCGGGCAGCCAGCCGCTATTTGCCACGGGGATACAATCGCTGTAGGGCACGTAGGGCTTGAGATCCAGGATCGGCGTACCATCGACGAGGTCGAGTCCAGCGACCTCCAAGCACAGCTCGCGTACCGCGATCAATCGCACCGCCGAGAGGCCAATGGGGTTTGGGCGGTGGGGGGAACGCGTCGCGAACACCCCACGCCGGACCTCGCTACGCGGCGGAAGCACTTTCGGTCTCCAGTTGGTCACCTGATGGAAGTGGAAGAGCACCCACAAGTGACTCCATGACGCCAGATCCTCGAGTGCGTGCTCGTAGCCAGTCTCGGGCAAGAGCTCGATCTCGGCTGGCGCGCTGAGCCCGGCCTGCCGCGGCACTTCGGCCTTGGTCTGGTAGCTCGTGCGAGCGAACCCGATCGGCTTGAAGGTCGCCACTAGTTCAGCGTCGCGCCTCGCAGCAGGCGACGCTCCAGGTTGAGCACCGAGTCGGGGTCGAAGCGCCCGAAGGGGCAGACGATCGTCCAGTCCGTGAGATGATCCAGGGAGTGCAGGCCACGATCTCCCGGGTTCAAGGCGATCGCGAACGGCTTGTTGGTCAGGGTGGCGTCCACGCCGCCGTCCTTCAGCCCGTGCACCTGGAACCAGAGGTGCTCCCTCCCCCCCTCGGGACCCTCGGCCACCGGGTAGCCCAGCTTGACGAGAAACGCCCACGCATCATCGTTCGCGTAGGCCGTGAGCAGACTCAGGAAGCGAGGCAGCCGCTCGGAGGCGAGCAACGCCATTCTCTGTGTTTCCTCGTGGGAAATGTAGAGCAGCGGGTTGTCTCGCAGCGTGGGGAGATGGCGGCGAATCGACTCGTATCCGTCTGACGCTGGAGCGACGATGACGCCGCGAAGGCCCGTGTGAGTGTCGTCCTCACGGTCCCGGGAACCTCCGACGCTGGTGTCAGGGAAGTGGTTCAGCGCTTCTTCCCAGGTTAGCCAGACGAGGTCGAGGTCCTTCCCAATCTCGAAGCGGTCTCCCGCGGCCGGAGCAGACTGCTCGAGGAACAGCGCAGCGACCCGCGCGAGCAGCTCGGCGCCCAGGCTGGAGTCGGAGTGCGGGACATCCAGCAGATCGAGATCGGGGTAGCCGCTGCGCAGCATCCCGTGAGTGTGGAGCCACACGCCGTCTCCCTCATCACCCGTTACCGCATGGATCGAGTACAGGCTCGTGGGAGAGGGGGGTACTTCGCTCTGGGCGTGGTCACGCAGCCAACCCGCTGGACGCGGCGCGAAGGCGTCGGCGTCGAGGACGAGCGCCGGGGAGGGCACCAGAGCGTGCAGCAGGCGGAGCTGGGTGTGAAACGCGGCGAGCGGCTCGGCCCCGAAGTTCAAGCTGAGGCCCAGCTGCCAGCGCGCGCGACGAACGTCCTCGTAGTCCTCGCCATCGATGCGCTGCTCGAGGTCGGAGTAGCTGTCGTCCTCCACTGGTTCGAGCCAGAGTCGCATCCAGCCTCCCAGCGCGTTCTGGACGCCGCCCAGGTCTGGGTCGAATACGAACTCGAGCGCCCATCCCTGCTCGGGCGGCTCTTCGGGTTCTCGCAGCTCGTCGATCTCGAAGCCGAGCTCGTCGAGCGCGTCCTGAACGTCGTCGGCGCTCGGCGGAGGCTGCTCGGGGTGAATCAGCACCAGCAGAGTCGACTCGCTGGGCTCTCGCTCACCGGCGAGGAAGCTCTCCGGAAACGACAGCATGGCTCAGCCGGCGAAGCCGCGCAGTCGCGACTCCTGACGCCGGTAGAGCTCGATCGCGGCGGTGAGCACCTTCTTCGCCGCGTCGGCGCCCTCCAGGTTCTCGACCACCACCTTCTTCAGCTCGAGGGCCTTGTAGTCCTGGAAGAAGCGCTTGAGTTCGCTCCCGGTGTGTCGCGGCAACTCCTCGACGGAAAAATAGTCGGCGAACGCCGGATCGTGGACGTGGACGGCGATGATCTTGTCGTCCTCCTTGCCCTCGTCCGCCATGCGCATCAGCCCAACGGGCCGCGCGACGAGCATGGCGAGCGGCACCACCGGCTCCGAGCTCAGCACCAGGACGTCGAGGGGATCGCCGTCGTCGCAGTACGAGCGCGGAATGAAGCCATAGTTGGCGGGATAGATGACCGAGCTGTGCAAGACGCGGTCGACGCGCAGCAGGCCCGAGGACTTGTCGAGCTCGTACTTGACCTTCGATCCTTTGGGGATCTCGATGACAGCGTAGAAGTCCATGCTGTCCGGGTCGGGATGGGTGGGGAGATCGTGCCAGGGGTGAACCACGGCGCGCTCTCTAACTCGCGCCTGCCCGGGGTGCAAACCGCCGCCCCCAGTTTCCACCGGCCGTGGGTGGGACCACGGCCTGATTGGCGACCTGCTCTCCACACCCTGCTACAGTCCGCGCCATGCTGATCGACGATATCAAGGCCCGATTCAAGCAAGCGATGAAGGCGCGCCTCGAGGTGGAGCGCGAGATCCTGCGGGTGGCGATCGGAGACATCACCACTCGGGACGCGACCAGCGACGAGGACGTGCAAGCAGTGCTGAGGAAGCTACTGAAGTCCAACGAGGAGACGCTCGGGCACGGCGTCAGCGACGACGAGCGCGCCAAGCTCGAACAAGAGAACCAGGTTCTGCGGGAGTTTCTGCCGCGGACGCTGGATGAGGTGCAGATCGTCGAGGCGCTGCAGCCCGTGGCGGAGCAGATCCGCGCGGCTGGCAACGACGGACAAGCGACCGGGGTAGCGATGAAGCAGCTGAAATCGACCGGAGCCGTCGTCGAGGGCAAGACGGTGTCCGCCGCGGTGCGAAGGATGCGGAGCTAGCGCCAGTCGATCGGGCTGCTGCCGTGGTCAGCACGAAACAGCGGCGGGCGTGGCCACTCGACCACGCCCGCTGGTGCACGACCGTTACCGCCCGGAACTAACTAGTTCGAGCCGCCGGTGCCGCCCGTGGTGCCACCGGTGCCCGTGCCGCCGGTACCGCCGGTGCCGCCGGTGGCCGCGCCGCCGGTACCCCCTGCGCCGCCGGTACCACCGGTGCCGCCGGTACCACCGGTGCCGCCGGTACCACCGGTGCCGCCGCTGCCCGTGTCAGGGCACATCAGCTTGTCCTCGGGCAGCGCTGCATTCCCGTCGGCGCGGTAGTTGTAGTTCAGCTCGACCTCCATCGCGCCGAGGTCGTACTTGGTTGGCGTGAGGTCGATCTTGTTCTTGGTGGGCACCAGCAGCGAGCCCATCTCGATCGCCGCCGTGATCGCGAACTCGTTGAGGATGAGGCCGGCGTTTGGATCGAGTGACAGACCGAAGTCATCGACGCGGCCGGCCACGTACATGTCCTCGCAGGTGCCCCCGGCGCACTCCGCAATGACCAGACCCGGCAGGACCTGGGTCTTGTTGTAGTCGGCGCACATGGCGATGGCGCCGTAGCCGTAGGGCCTCGCCGACGAGGACGGGACTCGCTGGGTGAATGCGCCCCAGCTCCCCAGGCCGGTGCCATCCCCGAGGAAGCTGAACGTTGACGAGGTCTTCATCGTCACCACCAGCTTGCGGAACCCGACCATCGGGATGGTGACGTTCGTGCCGGCGCCCGCGGTCAGCGAGACGCTCTTCAGCTTCATCGGAGTGCTGGGCGAGAGCCCCTGGCTCAGGTCCGCGCCGCCCAGGAACACGCCCCACACCAAGGGGGGCTTGCCTGCGGCTACCAGGTCCTGCGCGATCGGATTGTCCAGGAACCAGGCCCGGACGTACACCGTCTCTGGCAGTCCATCGGCTTCCTGAGTGGTCAGGCTGTCCAGGCTCACCTCGCCGGTGCCGCTCGGCATCAAGATCTGCTGGATGGGCGTCGCCGGGTTGGCCGGATCATCCGGCGTCGCGGTGTCGTAGATCTGGATGATCGCGACACCCGAGCCGTCGATGTCGGCGTCCGTGCCGGGGGTCAGCTCCTGGGGGGCGAGGGTGATGCACGCCTTGGCCTTGCTGGAGTCCGCAGGAGCCGAACAATCGCCGCCCCCGCCCGTGCCGCCGCTTCCGCCGACCGCCCCGGTGCCACCCCCACTTCCACCATTCCCCGCGGTGCCAGCGCTTCCGGCGGTGCCGCCGCTTCCGCCGGAAGCGCCGCCCCCATCGTCGTCATCCGAGCAGGCGGGCAGCGCGAAGGACGCGCAGGCGCCGAGTGCCAAGAGTGCCAAGAGTCGTGACCCGTCGTTGAATCGCTTCATGTAATCCCTCCACAAGTAGCCAAGCTCTGCTCCGGATCAGGAGCCGCGATGGCTCGCTCGTTTCGAGTCAACGATCGCGGAACGCCCGGACCATAGAAGCGTCCACGACGCACGGCGAGTCGTCAAGCTGCTGTGACCGCCGCATCCCGCTTTCGCGATGTAGGTGCCGAGGCCTCGTGGTAGGTGATCGAAAGGTCGCATGAAGATCATTCACGCCGCGGATATTCATCTCGACAGCCCGATGCTGGGGCTCGAGCGCTACGAAGGCGCGCCAGTGGACTTGCTGCGAGGCGCGACGCGGCGAGCGTTTTCCAGGCTGATCGACTGGTGTCTGGAAGAGCGGGCGAGCCTGCTGCTGCTCGCAGGCGACTTGTTCGATGGTGAATGGAAGGACTATGGAACTGGGCTGTTCTTCCTGACCGAGCTTGGCCGTCTGGCCGAGTGCGGAACACAGGTCGTGATGGCGCGAGGGAATCACGACGCGCAGAGCGTGCTGACGAAGCAGCTCGGTCTGCCCGCTCACGTTCGCGAACTACCGACGGCGCATCCGGGGACGCTGCTCTTCGACGAACTCGGGGTGGCGGTGCACGGACAAGGCTTCCCTGAGCGAGCCGTGGAGCGCGATCTCACCCCCGAATACCCGGCCCCCGCGCCAGGCTTGCTCAATATCGGTCTCCTGCACACCTGCCTGGACGATCGGCCTGGTCACGAGAACTACGCGCCAACGAGCACTCAGGCGCTGATTCACCACGGATACGACTACTGGGCGCTGGGACACATCCACAGCCAGGAGGTGGTGAGTCGAGAGCCCTGGATCGTCTACCCAGGCAATCTCCAGGGGCGTCACATGCGGGAACGAGGCCCCAAGGGCGCGGTGTGCATCGAGATCGAGGGCGGCAGAGTTCGCAGCGTGGAACACCACGCGCTCGACGTCGTGCGCTGGGAACGGCTCGAGATAGACGCCTCGGACGTAGTGGAGGTGGAGGAGCTGTTGGTCGCCGCGGGCGACCGGCTGAGCCAGCTGTACGAAGAGGTGGCTCGGCCTCTTGCCGTGCGGATCGAAGTGGTCGGGCGCTCGGCGCTGCATGGCGAGCTCTCCTCGGACCCCGAGCGCTGGCTTGCGGAGTTTCGGCGTGTGGCCAACGAAGTCGGCAGCGTGTGGCTCGAGCGCTTGGAGCTATCCACCCGCCCTCAGGTCGAGCTCTCGGCGCTCAGGGAACTCGGTGGCCCCGTGGGGCAGCTGGCGCGGACCCTGGAGCGCCTGCGTCGCGACCCCCAGGAACTCGCTGAGGTTTGCCAGGAGCTTGCCGAGCTCGAGCGGCGCCTGCCGAGAGAGCTGCGTGACGGTCCGGAGCGCCTGGGATTGACGGACGCCGAGATGACGGGAGCGGAGCTGGCCGCCGTCGAGCGGCTCCTGTTGCCCCTGCTCTTCGACGCGGAGCAGCGCTGATGCGCTTTCGGCGCCTCGACCTGAGCAAGTTCGGCTCATTCACTTCCGAGCGCCTCGACTTTGGCGAGCCGAGTCCGGATTTCCAGGTGGTATTCGGGCCGAACGAAGCCGGCAAGAGCACCACTCTGCGGGCGATCCAGGGCTTTCTCTACGGCATCCCGCATGTCTCCCGCGACGTGTACCTGCACAGCGGGTCGGAGCTCCGCATCAGCGCCGAGCTCCAGGGCGAAGCAGGCAGCGAGCGCTTCACACGGCGCAAGGGTCGCAAGGCGACGCTGCTCGATGCCTCCGGAGAGCCGCTGCCAGAGGAGCGCCTGAAGGCGTTGCTCCACGGCGTCGATGCGGAGATCTACGCCGCGCTGTTCGGGCTCGACCACGTGTCCCTGCGCGAGGGAGGGGCTGCGCTGGCGCGCGGAGAAGGTCAGCTCGGGGAGAGCCTCTACGCCGCGGGGATTGGAGCAGGGGGGGTGAGGGAAGTCCTCGCCAGGCTGCGCGCCGAGGCCGAGTCATTGTATTTGCCTCGGGGAAAAAGAGCGATCAATCAGCTCGTCGCCCGCTATCGAGAGACTCAGAATCAGCTGCGCCTGGCGACCACCGAACCCGAGAGCTGGCAACGCCAGCGAGAAGAGGTGAACCGTCAGCGAGCAGAGGAGGAGCGCCTGCGCGGGCGCCAGGGCGAGCTGCGCCTCGAGGAGAGCCGCCTGAAGCAACTCCAGCACCTTGGCCATGTCGCCGCGCGCCTCGCGGCCGCTCAGCGCGATCTGGAGGTTCTCGGGGAGCCGCTACGGCTCCCGGACGGCTTTCGAGAGGAGCGCGAGCGCTGGACCCTTCAATACACCTCGAGTCAGCGCGAGGCACGGCGGAGGCTGGAGGATGTTGAATCCGTGCGACAAGAGCTGAGGCAGCTCGGCGAGCCAAGCGCTCTGGCGGACGAGCTGGAACCAGCCGAGCTCGAGTACCTCGAGGATGCGCTGGGTAGCCACCGCAAGGCGATCGTCGATCTGCCGCGCAGGCGGGGTGAGCTCCAGGCCGTGGAGGCGGAGATCCGTCAGGCGCTGATCCGCCTCGAGCTGCCCGTAGACTCGGAGGAGCCAGCGCTGCCTGGCCCGGTCGTGCGCGGGGAGTTGACCCAGTTGATCGAGGAGCGGACACGCCTGGAGGTCACGCTGCGCCAGCAACGGGAGGACCTGAGCGAGCTGGAAGCAAGGCGGGCGGCGGTGGCCGACAGGCTCGCCGCGCAGGGTCCGACGCTGGACCTCTCCGCGCTCGAGGAGGCGCTCGAACGAGCGGCTGAGGAGCAGCCCGGCGAGGCCCGATCGAGGGAGCTCCGGGAGCTCGAGCGGGTGGCCTCTCTGGAGCATGTCGAGCGCTGCAGCGCCCTCGGCGTGCAGCGCTTCTCCAACCTTGCCCTGCCGTCTCGAGAGCGACTCGAACGATTCCTTGAGGAAATTCGGGTCGAGGAGCGCAAGCTGTCATCCCTGGTTGACGAACTCGCGCGCGTCGAGAGCGATCTGGAGCGCAACGCCCAGCGCCTGGCGTCGCTCGAGGGCGCAGGCGAGCTCTTGCGGCCAGAGCACCTCAGCGACGCTCGTGCGCGACGCGACCGAGCCTGGGCGCAGGTAGACGACGACCTGCGCAGCGGTCGGCTTCCGGCGCCCGCGCGCCTGCGCGGCTTCGAGTCGGCGGCGCGGCAGGTCGATGCGCTCACCGACGGGTTGCTGGGAGACGCCGAGCGCGTCAGTCAGGGCGCGGAGCTGCGGCGCGGTCGCGAGTTGCTGGAGCAAGCGCGAGCTGGGGCCGAAGGTCGCCGCCAGGTGCAGCTGGAGCGCCTCGAGGAGCTGCGTGGGGCCTTCAGCCTCGAATTTCCTCTCCTGGACCCGACCGATGCAGGGCTGGCGTCGCGCTTCGAGGCACTGCTGGAGGGGCGAGCAGCAGAAGCGCGCCTGGTCACGTTGCGGGCGGAGATCGATCGCTTGCATCAGCGCGCGCTGGAGAGCCGTGACGGGCTGCGGCGGTGCCTGGCCAGCTACGGCGAAGAGCCCGGCGAGCGCTCGCTCTCCGAGCTGCTGAAGCGAGGCAAGGCGACGTCGCTGCGGTTGTCCCGGGATCTCGCTGACGCGCGCGCGGACGAGCGGCGCGCCCGGGAGCTCGAGGAGGACCACGCCGTGCGCCTGCAGAAGCTCGAGCAGACCGAGCGGGAGCATGCGGACTGGAGCGCGCGCTGGGAGCGAGCGTTGCGCGCGCTCCACCTTCCCCCAGACACGGCGAGTCGTGTGGTGAACGAGCGCTTGGATGATCTCAGTCGACTGGAACGTCAGCTGGACAAGCGAGGCAGCCTTCGTGGACGCATCGCGGGCATGGAGCGTGATGCGCGTCGCCTGGCCGAGTGGCTCGAAGAGCGGCTCCAGCGCCACGCGCCCGATCTGGCTGAACCGGACGTCGCGCGTGCTGGCGCGGCGCTCAAGCGCCGCTATCAGGAGGAGCGCTCCAGAGCGGAGAAGCTGCGAGAGCTCAGCGAGCGCCTGGATCGATTGCAGCGTGAGCTCGCCTTGGCGCGTCGGGACGAAGCGGAGGCGGAGCGCGAGGTCACGAGGCTGTGTCGGATGGCGGGAGTCGCCGAAGCCAGCCAGCTGATCGACGCGGAGCGGCGTGCGAGTGAGCAGAGGCGCTTGCGGGAGGTCATCCATGAGCGCCGGCGGGAGCTGCTCGAGGGCGCCGCGGGTACGTGGGATACGCTGGAGGCCATCCTCGCGGCCGTGCGTGAGACCTCGGCTCCGGCGATCGCGCTGCGCCTGAGTCAGCTGGAGAGCGAGCTCGGGGAGCTGGAGGAGGAGTACCGCGACGCGATCGCGGACCTCGAACGCAAGCGCGCGGGGCTGCAGCGGCTCTCCTCCGGGTCTGCCGCGACGAGGCGTGAGGAACAGGCCGAGGTGCTCGCGTCGCTGCGGCGAGAGGTCGAGCGCTACCGGCGCGTGAAGCTCGCAGAGCTGATCCTGGCGCGAGAGGTCGAGCGTTACCGTAAGGAAAATCAGGGGCCGATACTGGCGCGAGCGAACCAGCTCTTCCCGGCCTTGACGCTGGGGCGCTATCGTGAGCTGACGGTCGGTTTCGACGCGGAGGATCGCGCGATCCTGGAGGCGATCCCGAGCGCTGCTCGAGGAGACGAAGACCGAGTTCGAGTCGACGACCTGAGCGACGGTGCCCGAGACCAGCTGTACCTGGCGTTGCGCATCGCCAGCATCGAGCGGTACGTGGAAGCCGGGGCTGCGCTGCCCGTCGTGCTCGACGACGTCTTGGTGCACTTCGATGAGGAGCGGGCACGCGCGGCCCTGGTGGCGTTGGCAGCGCTGGCGGAACGCACTCAGGTGCTGTTCTTCACCCACCATCGCCGCCACGTGGAGCTGTGCGCGGCGGCCCTCGGCGATCGCTTCAAATTACACGAGCTGCGCCGTCGCGCTGCCTGAGTCGTCACCCGGCGCGGCCCTCGGGTTGGTGAGGCGCTCAGGCTCGAGTCAGCGCTTCGCTTGCGGACCCAGCAGTTCGTCGATGCGCACGCCGTTTATCGTGAGCCCAGTGATGTCCGCGTCTTCGATGGTGACGTGCTTGAGGCTGAC
>JAGQIY010001015.1 GCA_020430865.1 Myxococcales bacterium | reverse complement strand
TTGTTGGTGGACGATTGTATCTTTCTGACGGACAAGTGGTGGCGAATGGTGACGCGGTCGCTACCTTGGGTGATCGAGTGCAGGGCGCTGGGTCGTCTTGGCTGCTCGTGCGCCGCGGTTCGCGCCACTATCTGCGTGATCCCGTGTCGGGGAGATACATCGTGGTTGCACTGTCTGAGCAGGCGGCGCGACTCGTTGGCGCTGCGCAGTGTTTGGTATTTGATTATTCCGAAGGTGTATTGGCCTGGGCCTCTAGTGAGCGGGTGTACGCGGTGGATGTGCGATCGGGCGAGTGTTGCCTAGACTGGTATTGCATAGGCAGCGTTAGAGATATTTGTTTCGTGGAGCGTGGGTTAGCCGTAGGCGCCTGGAATGAGCTGACGCTGAAGCGGCTCGACGGGTGTAGTGTAAGCCCTCCAGCGACGGCGGGTTGCGCGGTGGTGCCGTCTCGTGGCAGCGGCAGGTCGCCGTTGGCGTAGACACGTCGGCTCGGCTCGCCCAGCGTGACGGCGATGGATCGAGTGTAGTGCCCAGGCGAGCGAATTGACCGGCTTTTGACGCATGTATGCTGGACAGATGTTCAGCATCGTGACGTGTAGTGTAGTGCCCAGACGGTCTTCCGCGACGGCGCACGTCGCCGTCTTCGCTCTTCCGAAACCGAAAATCCCGGCATCCAGGGCAGACGTGTCCCATCGCGCGCACCGCGCACATCGAGGAGGACGAGGTTGTCAAAGACCGAGGCGCCGGCTGCCAATGGAGGGCCCGCCGACGCCCCGAGTTACGTGAAGCGCCACCACCGGAGGCGCCCCTCGAAGAACGTGATGCGCTCGGTGCACCCGAGCTTCTTCGGCCTGCCGAAGAAGACCTCATCCGGCGTTCTGCCGCCGTAGGACGCATGGGGCCGATGACCGTTGTAGAAGGCCAGGAAGTCCCCGCAGAAGCGGTCGAGCTGCCGCATGCTCCGCAGCAGCCAGACATCGCAGTGCCCGAAGATCGTCGCCTCAAAGCTCCCGAACAGCCGCTCGATCCGGCCGTTGGTCCAAGCATGCGACGGCTTGATGAGGACGTGCTGCGTGCATGGGCGGCGAGCACCGCCTCGACGACCGACGCGCGGAGGATCGCCGCGCGATCCGTGAGCAGCCTCTCGGGCGCGCCATGCACCGTCACCGTCCGCTCGATCGCCGCCGCGATCTGAGCGGCGGTCGGCCAGCCGCGCATCCGCTCGAGGGTGAGCAAGCGGCTCCCGTGGTAGTCCACGATCCCCAGCAGCCACACCGGCACGACCCCGAGCACCCAGACGAGCGTGAGATCCGCGCCCCAGAGCTTGCGCGGCACGCGGATGTCGATGCGGCGCCGCCGCCTTCGCCGCTCCTCCTCGAGCTCCACCACGAGATCGCGACGCCGGATCAGGATCTGCCGAAACGTCTCGCGCGCGGCCGAGAAGCCGAGGACCCGCTCGGCGACCCTCCCGAGCTGCCCGGCGCCGAGGGCAGGATGCTCGACATGGAGGCGGACGACCTGCACCTCGATCTCGTCTGGCGTCCGGTTGTGGGGTCGGAATCGCCGCCGCGCGAAGCGCGGTGGCTTCTTCAGGCCGCGCGCGTAAAGCCATCGCTCGTAGAGCCGCCGCACCCGCCGCTCCCAGCGCTTGAGGCGCCCCGCCACCCACCTCCGGTGCTCGTCGACGGCGACGGCCAGCCAGAGTAGGACGCGGATGAGGGAGAAGCACCCTCGGTTGTGCCATCGGAGCAGGGTGGCCATTGCGGACGCGACGATAGCCACGACGTGTCCCATCTCTCAATCTGGCCCGAGTCACCGCAATGATGACCTGGTAGACTCCGCCTCTCTCCACGGCAGCCTCCACGCGCCGCCGCCCGTTCCTTGACACCACGTCACCATCCGCCCCCCGGGCGACGCTCCCCTCACCCCTGGAGCGCCGCCCGGATGAGGG
>JAGQIY010001014.1 GCA_020430865.1 Myxococcales bacterium | reverse complement strand
CGCCTCACCCAAACCAAGATCCGAATGCCCTTGCGCGCCGGGATCCCCGACCCCGGGCGCTTCTTCTTGGGCCTGGACGCCTTGGCTTTTTGGGGGTTAGGCGCGGCAGGTGCCGCCGTGTCTGCCGCCCCCGCCGCAGCCGCGACCGTCTGCGCAGTCGACCCCGCCTTGGAGCCACAACCACCGCTCGCGCCACACCCGCATGCTTGTTTCGCCGCGGGTTCAGCAAGTCCAGCAGGCTCGTTCCTCGGCGCGAGCCCCGTCTGGAGCGCCTGCTCCGTGGTGACGCCGTCCAGCGCCGGCACCTCTCCCGCTGCGCCTAGCCAGGGGATGGGGGACGGCAGCTCTCCGCCGGGACTAGCGCCACGGTGAGCTGCACGGGTAGCGCCCGAAGCGCCATTCGGTGACGTGCCCAGTGATTGCATCGGGTCCTCGTGAGAGCCGCCAGGTGCAGTCGAGGTCAGACCTCGACGACCCGCAGCTCCTTCCAGTTCATGTTGCCGATACCGCGCTCGTGACCCATCGCCAGGTACTTCACGTTCTCCGGCTTCTCGCCGATCAGCGTGCAGCCATAGGCGTCCGCGGCGACTTGATCGAGGCTCGCGATGACCTGATGCATGTCCTTGGCGTCGTCGATGTTGCCGCCCTGAGGACCGTTGCGCATCAGCACCCGCGTCGCGTCCACCACGGTCAACGTGGGACGCATGAAGGTCGCCAGATCCGCGATGCTGGTGTCGATGTTCTGGTGCAGGCGATTACGCCGCCCCCCGAGCACGCCATACCAGTTCTTCATCGCCGCGGTGAACTTCGAGAGGTTGTGATGCTTGGCCACCGGCATGTTGATGACCTTGTCGGCGTTGACCAGCGGCGTGTAGACGGGCCACTGATCGAGCACGTCGCCCTTCATGCGTATCTCACGGAAACGATGCTCCGCAGGGAGAATCACGGTGGCTCCCAGGCTGTGCGCCGCGCGCCAGATCCCCGAGCGCTGGAAGCAACGGTTCGGCTCGTTGCAGGAGGCGTCCGTCACCACGACCTTCGAGGCGCCAGCGTCGAACACCATCTTCACGACGGCAGCCACGACCAGCGGATTCGTATTGGCCGCGTGCGCCGGCTGGCGGTCCCAGCCGATGTTGGGCTTGATCGCGACGACGTCTCCGCGAGACACGAAGCGCTTCATGCCGCCCACGGCCTCGACCGCGAGGCGCGCGAGCACCTCGGGGTCCTTGCTGCTCTTGGCGATGGCCATCACTGGCAGGTCAGCAGCGCCCACCTGGAAGTCCCGCACCTGACGCTCACCCTCGGGAGTCGCGAGGCCGAATCCTCCGGGATCGTAGGTGAGCCTGGCGGTGACCGCGGCTGCGCCCATCACGGCGCCGGCCAGCCCGACGCGGGTCAGCGCCTCACGCCGTGGGATCACCACGCGGTTCTGGTTTGGCTGTGCAGCAGACGGATCACGCCCCATTCGACTCACCTTGATCCAGAAATGACGTAACGTCAAGTTTGTTCATGTCATTGAATTTGCTAAGTTTTTTCTCAAGGTCAGGGAGCTGGAGCCGGCCGCCACGATCGCCTTCACGACCTCACGAGGAGCAGCGCACCAGGGCTCGCGAGAGCGCGCAGCGGGTCTACCCCGCAAGTATCCCCCAACACCGGAACCCTCGCGAGCAATCCGCACGATCGAACGATCGGGGTGCAACGCCCCGAACCTCCATGCACGACCACTGAACACGCCTCGAGGTCAGAGCCAACAATCGCTCGACGATGGGTTGTGTGAGCCTCGAAGGGGAGCTAGGTTCCGCGTCCCTTTGCCGCCGGCCCGCTCTTCGGAGTCCGGCGCGCATGGCCAAAGCGTGGGCTTACAACGCGGCCCACGAGAGAGCGAGCCAACGATGAAAGCTGAAATCCACCCCAACTACGACGTCGTCACCGTGAGCTGCGCGTGCGGCAGCACCTTCGCGACCCGGTCGACCTCCAAGGAGCTGCACGTGGACGTGTGCGCCTCCTGCCACCCGTTCTTCACTGGCAAGCAGCGCCTGGTGGACACCGCGGGTCGTATCGACCGCTTCAAGAAGAAGTACGGCAAGTAGTCGGAGCGCGCGCGCGACGCGCGGCGAACATGGGCCCCGCTGCCTCGCAGCGCTGGGCCCATCGGCGTTTTGTGCGGGTTTTTGCCGCTCGTCTGCCGGCAGAGCTCGCTCGCGCTATATCCATCGGGTGAGCGTCGAGAGCCATCCTGAGACCACACCGCGACCCTTGGTCGGTGGTCAGGCGCTGCTCGAGGGCGTGCTCATGCGCACCCCGGAGCGGGCGATTGCGGTCGTGAGGCGCAGAAACGGCACGCTGGTCGAGCGGGAGATCCCGGTGCCCAAGCGAGCCAAGACCGTCGCGGGGCCCAAGGCGGACGCCAGCTCGGAGTTGCTCCGCGCACGGCGCAAGTGCAGCACCGCGCTGCCGTTTTCTGCAAAGATAAAAGAGGAGGACGAGCGAGGCAGCGCGCCGAGCGTCGGCTCGATGCTGATGGTGCTCTGGCTGACGGGTGGCCTCACCGACGACGTCCCGAGCGCTCCCGGGGCTACGGCCATGCATCCGTCCGGCGACCCTCGGCGCCCGGAGGCGCTGCCCCTGGAGCAGCTATCCCTGAGGCACGTCGTGCCGATGGCGATTTCCGCCACGTTCGCCCTGAGCGCCCTCTTCGCGGGGCCCCAGGCGGTCGCCTGGCTGGCCGCGTGGTTGCTCGGCTTGCTGGGGGTGAGCGTCCCGGTGAGCGGCTTCTCGTATCAGCTGATCACCGTCGCGAGTCTGCTGATCGGCGTCGCGACGTACGTCACGCTGCTCGGGCGTATCAAGGAGATCCGCCGGCTCTTCATGTTCCACGGCGCCGAGCACAAGAGCGTCCACGCCTTCGAGCAGGGTCTTCCGCTGCGCGTGGAGAACGCCGGCCGCCAGACACGGCTCCACCCTCGCTGCGGCACGAGCCTGATCGTGATGCTGGCGTTGCTCAGCCTGCCCTGGTTCTGGGGTCTGGCTTCTGGGCTCTCGTGGTTCGCGTTGAGCCCGCTGTGGGCCAACCTGGTGCTGCTCGCCCTGAAGCTGCTGACAGCCCCCGCGTTGCTCGCCTCGAGCATCGAGCTGCAGCGGCTGATCGCGCGGGACGCCAGGCCACTTCGAATGCTACGAACGCCGGGCTTCGCGTTTCAGCGTCTCACGACCCGAGAGCCGGCAGCCGATCAGCTCGAGGTTGCGTTGCACGCCCTGCGCCGAGCACTGGCCCCGTAGCGTACCTCACCCCCCGATCCCGATCCTGAGACGCGTCGCCTGGCTCGAGAGCGCCGTGGTCCGCGGAGTCTGCGCCGCTCTCACTCGAAGTCACCCCAGCGCTGCGCGCTGCCCCGAGATCCCAAGCCATGATCCCCGTCGAGAAGCTCCAACAAGTCGAGCGCCGTCAAACCGAGATCGACGCGCTGATGTGTGATGCCAGCGTGCTCACCGACAGCAAGCGCCTGCAGGACTTGAACCGCGAGCGCAGCCGCATCCTGCCCATCGTCCAGGCCTTCCAGGAGTGGCAGAAGGTCACCAAGCAGATCGCCGACGACAAGGAGGCGCTGGACGACCCCGAACTGGGACCGCTCGCGAAGGAAGAGCTGCCCGAGCTCGAGGCCGAGCTGGAAGCCGTGGAGCAGCGCATCCGCGTGCTGCTGCTGCCTCAAGATCCAGCTGACGAGAAGAACACGATCCTGGAGATCCGCGGCGGCACCGGCGGCGAGGAAGCTGCGCTGTTCGCGGCCGACCTGTTCCGCATGTACGCGCGCTACGCGGAACAACGCGGCTGGAACGTCGAGGTGCTCAGCAGCAGCGAGGCCAGCGCTGGAGGCTACAAGGAGGTGATCGCCCTGATCAGCGGCGATCGCGTGTTCTCCCGCATGAAGCTCGAGGCCGGAGTACATCGCGTGCAGCGCGTGCCAGAAACGGAGACCCAGGGTCGGGTACACACCTCGACGGCCACCGTGGCCGTGCTGCCCGAAGCCGAGGACGTCGAGCTCGAGATCGACGACAAGGACCTGCGCTACGACATCGCCCACGCCTCGGGTCCTGGAGGCCAGTCGGTGATCACCTCCAACAGCGCCGTGCAAATCACCCACTTGCCGACGGGCATGGTCGTCAAGTGCCAGGACGAACGCAGCCTGCTCAAGAACAAGCAGCGGGCGCTGAAGGTGCTGAAGAGCCGGCTGCTCGACATCGAGCGGCAAAAGCAGGCCGACGCCATCCGCGACGAACGGCGTGGGATGGTCGGGGCGGGGGAGCGCTCGGAGAAGATCCGCACCTACAACTTCCCCCAGAATCGACTCACGGATCACCGCATCGGCCTCACGCTCTACAAGCTGGATCGCGTCGTCGAAGGGGATCTCGACGAGCTGCTCGACGCAGTGGCATCCTGGCAGCAGGCGGAACGCCTCAAGGGCCAGGAGGCTAGCTGAGAGTGACGGAGCAACGGCTGGACAGCGATGCACTGCTTTGCGCCCTGGTGCTGGTGCCGACCAGCTTCTCCAGGAATCGCTTCTATGACCTGTTCGAGGGTCCTGGAGGCAAGCGCGTGCGCCGTCGCGCCAAGCGGCTCCGGGGTTTGATTCGGCAGCTGCTCGGTCGGGGGAGAGAGCAGGCGGAGATCGTCGGTCGTCAAGAGCTGGAGGACGGCAGCGTGCTCATGCGTTTCCGGGTGGATAATCTAGGCTTCCAGCGCACGACCTCGCTGAGCCCGCTGGAGATGAGCATCGTGAACTTCGCGCTGCACCGCGCGGGCAGGCAGGAGCTGCCCCGCGAGGACCGGGAGCGTGTGGAGGGCGCGTTGATGCGCCTCGCGCCGCTGAGCGCGAGCAGCGCAACCGAGAGCCTGCCCCCGGAGTCGGTGCCCTGACGCGAGGTGGCTCGGCAGCCCGAGCAACGCACCGGCGCTGCCATGGCGGTTGCTTGCTCAGCGCACGGCGCGGACGTCGGAGCTACGCGACCCCTGCTCGCTGCTCTGGGAGTCTCGCAGCGCCATGACCAACGCCTCGGCGGTGTCCTGGTCGACCCCGAGTCTGGCGAAGCGCTGAGGGTCGACTCCGATGCGCGAGTATCCGTCGCCCAGCAGCGCGTCGACACAGGCGTCGGCGATCATCACGAGTCGCACGTGCGGTTCGTGCTCGGTGTCCAGGTCGTGGTGCGCCGCGCAGCAGTCGACAATTTCCGCAGGGAGTCTCCATGCCATGGCGATCTCCGCGCCTGCGCTGGTGTGGTAGCGCTCGACCAGGGCGCGCACCAGGCGCATGTTCTTGGTCGGCGGGAGCTTGGCCAGCAAGCGGTAGATGCGAGCTTCGCCGATGTCGTGCAGGAGCCCGCACATGTAGTCGTACTCGTAGCGGCGCCCGAGTCGTTTGGCGGCCAAGCGCGCCGCGCTGCCCGCCAGCACGGAGCGCTTGAACGAGTCAGCGACCTGCGCCTGGAAGCCACCGACGCCGTGGGTCGAGGCGCCATAGACCACCTGGAAGAGCAGGTCGCGGGTCGTCGCAAGACCAAGACGGATCACGGCGTCGCGGGTCGTGGGCGCTGCATAGCCCCGGTAGTAGGCCGCGGAGTTGGCGACGGAGAGAAACCGCGCGGCAATGGGCGGGTCGCCGTCGATCAGATCGGCGAGGTCTCGGGGCCCCGCCTTGGGGTCGTTCGCCAGCTGCAGTGCGCTGGCGGCGACCTGAGGCAGCACGGGCAGCGCCGTCACGCCGTTGCGCATCAACCGCACGAGGCCCTTCTCGAGAGCGCTCTGGGGCTCCGCGTCTGCGATCAGAGGCTGCGTCATCGGCGACCTCCGGTCACCGGAAACAGCGAGGGCCGTTCATACCCAGCGCTGACCGCGGGGTGCGTCGGCGGCAGGACCTTGAGCACGGTCTGCGAGCGCCCGAGGGACGCGGCGCTCTCGCGTGGGGCGACCACGGTGCGATTGCGACCGCTGCGCTTCGCGTCGTAGAGCGCCTCGTCAGCGCGCTTGATCAGCTCATCCAGCGTCTCTTCGTCGCGACGCGCGTCGTAGATGGCCACGCCGACGCTGATCGTCACCTGCTCCAGACCGTAGCGGGACACATCGAGGGTGCTGACGCTCCTGCGATGCCGCTCGGCGACCAGGCGCGCCGACTCCTGGCCTGCACCGGCGACGACCACCATGAACTCCTCGCCGCCGTAGCGCCCGAGCGCGTCCCCGGGGCGAATGCCCTCCTTCAAGGTGCGGCTCACGCCACGCAGCACTTCGTCTCCGACGTCGTGCCCCTTGGAGTCATTGATCGCCTTGAAGTGGTCCACGTCGAGGAACAGGATCGCGAAGCGTTCACAGCCTTCGTAGTAGGCGTGGAGCGCGCTCTCCAGCGTGCGACGGTTGTGGAGACCGGTGAGTGGGTCGATCTCCGCGGTCCGCCGCAAGTGGTCACGCTCGCGTCTCAGCCGGCGAAGCGCGTCGCGGAAACGCTTGTTGCGAAGCTGGACCTGGATGCGCGCCTTGAGCTCGCTCTCGCGTTCTGGACGCGAGATGAAGTCGTCCGCGCCGGCGAGCAGCCCCCCGGCGACGAGACCCTCGTCGGTGTCTTCAGTGTCCCCAACCAAGACGATCGGGGTCGCCCGCTGCATGTCCGACGTTCTGAGCTCACTGCAGACCTCGAGGCCGCTCAGCCCGTTCAGATCGACGCCGAGCAGGATCAGATCCGGCTCCCATTCTGCGACCACACGGAACACGTCGTCCACGTCGTCGATGGCCAAGCATTCGTGCCCGAGCAGCGTGACCGTGGCCTTGAGTCGCTCCACTTGGTCGAGCGCGGAAACCGCCACCAGGACTCGGGCGTTCGACTCGGCGCGTGGGGGCGAAGTGGAGAACTGAGGAAACATGGCGCGTTGCAGTCGACCGCGATCCCCATGAACCGACTCGCGCCGGCGGCGGCGCGCTGGAGACTTCGGGCAACGCCTAGAGGAACGGCACGTCTCGCCGCGGCTTGAACGGCAAGCGTCAGTTACACGTCACGACGGGGAAACCACCGCGCTCGCTGCACTCGCAGCCCGCACCCAGGGCCTGCTGAACGCAAGCGCAGGTTGGAGCTTCCGCGCACTCGGCCAGCCAGCCGCAGCCAGCGCCGCCAGCGGCGGATTCGTTGCAGAAGTAGCCCGACGGACAGACGCCCTCACCACAGCTCACGCACGAACCATCGGCGCAGGGGTCTGAGCCCTGTCCCAGGGACCCTCCCCGCTGCCCCGCAGCGTCCTCGGTCCCCTCACCTGCTCCGCTGCCAGCGCCGTCGCCTGGCCCCTTCGCGCCCGGCGTGCCGCCGCCACCACAGCCCAGCTGGAGCGCCAGCATCAGGCCCCCGACTCCAGCCAGTAGTCGCCCAGAAATCCTCACCACTGGTCGGTATACCGAGAGCCACCGAGGTTGCACAAGCGGAGCTTCCTCGACACCCCAACAGCCGGCTTGGTCCCGGGAACCATGACCGCTACAAGAACCGAGTGGATGTAACGCGTGCTCTGAAGGAAGCCAGCGGCGTGCGGTGTTCGACGGACGCGGCAGACCGCGTCGCCTACGCCCGAGATCTCTGGCCAAGGAAGCTCCTCGAGATCCGTGGCGGCGACGTCGCAGAGAATCGCCCGCTCGCGGTGGCCTGGCCCGAGACGGGAGAGCAGGTGGCGAGCGTCGTGCGCATGGCCCGAGAGGAGGGCTTGTCCCTCGTGCCCTTCGGCGCCGGGAGCGGCGTCTGCGGCGGGGTGCTGCCGGACCCAACCAGCGTCGTGCTCGACCTCAAGGGCCTGAGGAGCTGGACCATCGACGAACAGGCTCCGCTGATCGACGTGGGCGCCGGCGCCATGGGCATCACCCTCGAGGAAGACATCCAGCGCCGCGGTCACACCATCGGACACTTTCCCTCGAGCATCCTCTGCTCCACGGTAGGAGGCTGGATCGCTGCGCGCGGGGCGGGACAGTGCTCCGGTCGCTACGGAAAGATCGAAGACATGGTGGTCAGCCTGGAGCTGGTCACCGGTCAGGGTGAGCTGGTGCAGCTGCAACGCCGCGAACTCGGGCCCAATCTGATCCCGCTGATCGTGGGCAGCGAGGGCACGCTGGGCGTGATCACCCGCGCGAAGCTGCGGCTGCATGATGCGCCTCGCTCGCGCGCGTTCGTGGCCTACGAGTTCGCCTCCACCGAGGCCGGCTGGGAGGCGTTGCGGCAGCTATTTCAGGCTGGGCTCAGGCCGGCCGTGTCACGGCTCTACGACCCAGTCGACTCGTTCTTCCTCAAACAGGGTGCGGTGAAGAAGCCGAGATCGAGACAAGGCAAGAAGGCCGCCAGCTCCTCAGGGAAACAGAAACTGCTGCGCGGACTGCTGGCCAATCCTGGGGCTCTGAACTCGCTGATCGAGGCGGCCGAGGGCAACCTCCTGGGTGGCGCGACGCTCGTGCTGATCTTCGAAGGTGAAGCGGAGGCCACGTCGGACGACGCGGAGCAAGCCATCCGCATCTGCAATCGACTCGGAGGGAAGCCGAGAGGTGAGGGCCCCGCGCGCAACTGGCTCGAGCACCGCTACAGCGTCAGCTATCGCCAGTCCCCGGTGTTCCGCCTCGGCGCCTTCAGCGACACGATGGAGGTCGCGGCGCCCTGGTCCAAGCTCGGCACGCTCTACGACGCGGTGCGCGCGGCCCTGGGCAAGCATGTCCTGGTCATGGCTCACCTGAGTCACGCGTATCCCGACGGATGCAGCATCTACTTCACCTTCTCCGGGGCGGCGAGCGACGACGACAAGGCCCGTGCGAAGTACGACGCCGCCTGGCGCGCCGCGCTGGATGCCGCGATCGGCGCCGGAGGAACGCTGAGCCATCACCACGGGGTTGGGCGCAGCAAGGCGCCCCGACTGGGACGCGAGCTCGGCTTCGGCGTCGAGCTGGTCCGACGTCTCCAGCGCAGCCTCGACCCCGACCAGATCCTCAACCCCGGCAATCTGGTGCCACGAGAGGACGCTCCGAGAGACTGGAGCCGCGCGCTGGATGAGGCGACCCCACCGCTTGGCGTCGACACACACAGCCTGCTCGGCACGTTCCGCGGGGAACAGAACCTGCGCGTCATCGAAGAGCAACTGGAGGCGCTCGGACTGTCGTTGCGTCTACACGGAGCAGACATGGGTCAGAGCCTCGCGGCCTGGCTCGCTGCAGGCATGCCCGGAGCGCGCGACAGCTACGCGGATCCGGTCGAGCAACGGGTCGCGGGCCTGGTCGGCCGACTTGCGTCGGGAGAGACCCTTGGCATCCGCCCTACTCCTCGCAGGGCGGTGGGCCCCGACCTGGGCGCGCTGGTCTACGGCATGGGTGAGCACTGCATGCGCGTAGAACAAGCCACGCTCTGCGTCTGGCCCAAGCGCGGCTCGGGTTCCCGCGACCTGCGCTTCGAGTATCCGAGAAATCCCGAGCCGAACGCCGAAGAGAACCGACTGATCGCGCGCGTGATCGACGGCGTTGGACATGCCTCGAGCTGAACCGCGCTACTCGCCCTTGGGCTTCTGCGCCAGGACGATGATGCTCGGGGAGTTGGGACCGAAGAACACGCCGGGCGTGGCGACCTGACCGCTGGCGTTGCGAATCACGAAGCCGACGTCGTGCAGCAGCTTCCCCAGCTCGTGCAAGCTATATAGCCGCACGGAATAGTTACATTCCTTCGAGCGGCCGTCATCGAGCATCACCGTGCGCTTCACCTTGAGGCGGCTCGTGATCCAGTCCACCTGCGCGTCGTCCATGCAAACGCAGCCGTCGCCCTCGAACCAAACCGAGCTCGGCGTCTGAACCGCCACGTAGTCGCGGTTCACGACGTCCAACAAGAACGTACCGCCAGGCCGCAGGGCCCGAAAGATCCGCTGCGCGACGTTGATGTTCTTCTCTTCCTCGAAGTAGCCGAACGCCGAACTCCAGCAGTAGACACCGTCGAAGGTATCTTCGAAGGCCATCTCTCGCATGTCGCCTTGCAGAAAATTGAGCTTCTGCCCGCGCTCTTGAGCGATCTCCTGAGCCTGAGCCAGCATGGTGATGGAGAGGTCATACCCCACCACGGCGTAGCCCCGGGAAGCCAGCTCCACGGCGTGCTCTCCGGAGCCACAAGCGAGGTCCAGGACCACTCCCCCGCGGGCGACGCCCAGAGACCTCTCGATGAAGTCCACCTCTCCCGCGATCTGCGACTGCGTGGGGGTGAAGATCGCGCGACCAAAATCGTCGCCGAACAGCTCCTCCCACCAGGGACGCACCTTGCGCTTGACCTGCGCCTCCTTGACGGCGCGCTCCTTGTCCAGCGCCGAGCGCGGCGGTGGTGGACGCTTGGAGCGCTTCGGCGGCGGAGGAGGCTTCTTGGCGTCTCCATCGGGAGTCGACTCGGGCGAGAGCTCGGCGTCGTCGATTTCCTCGGCCTCGACGTCCTCTAGCGACTCGTCCTCTTCGGCCGAGGGCGGCCGCTCGGGCTCGCTGATGCTGATGATGCGCATCGCCATCAGCGCCGAGGGCGGCGAAGGAGCAACCTCCATCCGGGGCTGACTGATCGGGACTTCGTCGTCCGGAATCGTCACACCCTTGAGGCCCGACGTTGGGGACTCGGTCACCGACTCGGGAGGTGGAGGCTCGGAGGTCGCGTCGAGGGCCGGCGTCGACTCCGGCGCGGTGGCGGACTCTTCCTCCTCCGACAGCGCGGCGCTCTCCTCCTCCTGGTCCAGGGTGCCTTCCCCCACGGAAATGTCTGACGCGTCGCTCGAGCCGTCACCTGCGCCAGCGGCAGGCGCCGAGACGTCTTCCCCGGGGCTCGTCTCGTCGGTAGCTGGCTCGGCCGGTCCTGCTTCGGATGAAGCCGAATCAATGGCCGGGTCGGCGGAGCTGGGATCGGTGGGAGCCGAATCGACGGGAGCGGCGGGCGCTTCGTTCTGGACGACCGTGTCCAGCGCTTCCTCTTCGTCGTCAGGCGTATCCACGTCGACATCGACCTCCTCGACATCGGCCGGCGGAGGTGCGGAGATGCGCCGTCCGGGCGGAGAGGACGCCGAGCGGGGTGGAGGGACGGAAGCCGGACGCGGAGGGGGGCCGGAAGCGGGACGGGCGGGGGGCACCGACGCGGGGCGAGGTGGCGGCACCGACGCGGGGCGAGGTGGCGGCACCGACGCTGGACGACCACCTACCTGAGCGCCGCTTCCGGGAGGATCCAGGGAAGCGTCACCCGAGGGAGGGGCAGAGGCCGAGGTCCCGGCCCCCGCGAGCGGCTCCCCGGTCTCATCGACCACGTCGATGGTGGGAGTCGGAGGGATGACTGGGTCGGCAGCCGCCAAGCGGCGAGCGCTGGGTGGCGGAGGTGGGATGGAACCGCTGCGCGCGGCCGGAATGCTGTCGCTCGACGATCGACGCGGTTTGGGCGGTGGCTTGCTCGACAGGCGCGACTCCACGATCACGTCACTGACCTCTTCATCGTCCAGGTCAGGGATCTCCGGCGGAGCCTCGTCCTCGAGGGACTCGCCCTTGGACTCCGCGGCCGCTGCGGCAGCAGCTTGCTGTCGCTCTTCGTCTGTCATGTAGCCCCAGTCAACGCCTCACCGTAGCGTACGGGACCCACTGGACGCGAGATAGTGACTCCTGGCTCCAACAGCACCACGGCAGTCGAACCTAGATGGAATATTCCAATCTCGTCCCCACGGGAGACCTCGACCTTGGGGTCGATGGTGTGGACCCCTGGAGGCACCGCTGGGTCTGGCAAGACGGAGACGGAGATGCGGCCGACGATCATCGCACCCACCATGACCACGGTGACCCGACCGAGCTGCTCCGTGTCGATGCAGATCGCGACCCGGTTGTTGCGAACGAAGAGGCCGGGCACGTAGCGCTCTCCGATCGAGTTCACCGGATAGAGATCCCCTGGGATACCGCGGACCAAGCTGACGTGACCTGCGACGGGTGAGTGAACACGGTGGTAGTCACGCGGGGAGAGGTACACGACGAAGAACGAGCCGTTGTGGTAGCGCTCAGCGTCGGCTGGAGCGCCCACCAGATCGCCGAGCGCATAGCTCTGCCCCTTGGCGTGGATGCGACCGCCCTCATTGACCCGCCCCAAGGCGGACAGTTGCCCGTCGGCGGGGGAGACGACCGGTGCATCGGACACGCGCCGCGCTCCGTCACGCAACGCGCGGGTGAAGAACGCGTCGAACGAGGGATATGCCGAGGGCGTCGGGAGAGCCTCATCCAGGTCCACCCGATACGCGCGAGCGTAGGTGCCCATCACGACGCGAGAGACGACGTCTGGAAGCTGGGCCTCGGAAAGGCGCCCCATCAGCCCGCTGATGCGGGCGCGGGGCAGGACTCGGATCAACTGTGCGGCAGCGAAACTGGCGGCGCTCACGGGTCGTTTCAGGCCTCTCGGTAGGTCGGGTGGGGGCTGGCTAACTACCGCTCTTGCCCTCCAAGGCAGCGGCGACTCCACCGCCGCGACGCGCTCGGAGAGTTCCGTGCATCGTAGGTTCTAGCGCGGAGAAGAGTCAATCACGGCCAAACCGCTGCGCCGCCTCACACAGCGAGCGATACGCTTCAGCGAGTTCGCCATCAGTGGGCGAGGCCTCGTCGCTGCCGCCGTCCCCACCGCTCGGGGAGGCGCTGGGATTTGACGCGGAGTGTTGCGGGGCACCTCGGGCCTTCCAGAAGCCGCCACAGGCCACGACCTCGGACAGGGGGTCAAGCGCCACCCCAAGGCGGTATGCGGCCTTGCGCGCCTCGGGGCTGCCTGGCCGTTCCGCGCCGGTTCCCAAGCCAAAGCGCGCACGCAGCGCCCACCAGTGCGCGTTCGCGGAGTCCACGTCCTCCAGCCTCGAGACCAACTCCTTCGCGCGCTTCCCGTCCCCCCGGGCGAGGGCCGTGCGGGCGAGTCGCGCCCGCAGGGAGGCGTCGTCTGGCGAGGCGTCGAACATCTTCGTCAGCCGGGACTCCGCCGCTTCCATGTGTCCGCGGTCGAACAGCAAGTCGCCGAGGCGCGCGTAGCGAATCATGTCCTCCGATTGCTGATGACGCTTTCGCACCTCGAGCGGCGTGAGCTTGGGCGGCGGCGCTGGTGCCTCCACGTTCCCCTCCAGCCAGCCTTGCCAGCGTGAATTCCACTCGGAAAGTGAGACCCCGGTCACGCTTGCAAGCGCCGCGTTGGGGCCGCGTTCGCCCACGCCCTTCAGGTCACGTAGCAGCAGGTGGAACGCCGGCATGCCGTTCTCACGCAGCCAGAAGCCCATGAAGCTCGTCACCTCAGCGAAGGCGATGGACGCGGACTCCGGGGTCGGGAGCATGGCGATCGAAGAACCGAGCCCGTTGATCCCCACGGATTTGCCCTGAGCCTGCGCGGATCGGGCGACCCGGTCGTAGTCGGCGTCGTCGAACGGCTGCTTCTCCCTCCAGCGCGTCTCCTCGCGCTTCGCCACCCCCTCCTGGAGCCAGAGCGGCGCGCGATCACGCGTGGCCCGTGACAGCGCCAGGTGGGTGATCTCGTGAGCCAGGGTGTCCTCCCAGGGATACCCCAGGGAAGCGGCGCGAGGGCTGAGCATCGTCACTCTCCCCCAGCGCGCCACAGCCACGGTTCCCGTGGTCTCGGCAGCCTCCAGGGGCAAGCCCGTCACCGCCGCGAGCGAGAACAGATCACGGACCAAATCGATGCGCAACGGACGCGGCATCTTGACGCCGAGGTCCTGCTCGATGCGCGCTCGAGCCTTGTCAGCGACCTCGGCGATCAGCGGAGCCAGCGCCTTGTCCTCGCTGTCCTGCAGGCGCATCCAGACGCCCCGCTCCTTGTCCTCGACGACCAGCCCGCCCACGGTCGTCCCCGTGCAACCATCGGCCACCTCGCGGAAATGTCGCGCCTCCTCGACGTTCGCGAACTGGGGTGACGCCAGGATGGCTTGAGCCGTCTCGCAGTCGCCCAGATACAGGGCGAGGCGAGCTCGTTCGAAGGCCAGGTCGCTGCGTTGCTCCGCGTCTTTCAGCAGCTCCTTCCCACGCTCCACGTCCAGCTCGATGATGGCGTCGGCGACCTGGCGTGGGCTCGTCGCAGAGCTCGCGCTCCCGGCCAGGAAGCAGGTCGCCGCGACTACCCCCAGCCAGCGCAGGCGGCGGCGCCCGCCACCGCGCCGCTTTCCACACGGCAACTTGTTGAACCCGCGAGTACTCATCGTAGCAACGATTCCGCGTAGCGCTTGACGGCGGGGGACATACGGCCGGCCTTGGTCTTGCCGAGGCCTTGCATCACTCGGCGCCGGAACGCCTCGGCTCGCTCCGCCTTGGAGCGCTCGGGCACCTCGCCGCCGGTCTGGATCCCTTTGCCGTTGGGTGAACTCTCTTGACTCGGCTGCTTGCTGTCCTGCCCCTGCCCTCCCGTGGTCTGCCCCTTGCTCGCCTGCTCCAGCAGGCGCTGCGCCTCGCGCTGCAGCTCCAGGGCCTTGTCTCCCTGCCCCTTGCCCAGCGCCTTGGCGGCGTCGCGCATGGCAGCCTCCGCGCGCTCCAGCGCCTGAGTCGCGTCTTCGGGTAGGGCAGTCTCGCCCTCCTTTCCGCGCGCGCCGAGGTTGCCCGCGCGTCGCGCCAGCTCTCGCTCACGCTCGCCGGCCTGCTCCAGGCGGTTCTTGGCTTTCTCTTCGGCGCTCTCCTTCAGCTTCTCGAGCGCCTTCTTGGCCCACTCCAGCTCGCGCTTGACCGCGGCCTCCGCTGCCTCGAGCGCGGCACGGTTCTCCATCGAGCCATCTCGCTTCCGCGCGGCATCTTTGAGTGCCTGAAGAGCGCTCTTCCCCGATTCCACGGCATCGGACAGGGACAGCTTCGAGAGCGACTGCGCCATGGCCTCGCCATGTTCCCGCCCCAGCGCGGCGGCGGCGCGCGCGCTGCCCGGGTTGGCGCCAGCCATGGGCAGGCCATTCATGGCCTGACGGAGCTCGTCGGCTCGCTCCTTCGCCTCCTTCTCGAGGTCGCCCATGTCCACGCTCTGCTCCGCTTCGGACAGCGTGCGCTGGACCTGACTGATGCTGGCCGAATGCTCCCGCACGAGCTGACCGAGCTCGTCGGCGAGTTGATTGAAGCGCTCGTCCGCCTGGGACGGTTCACCGGTCTCTTGGCTGCCTCCGCCCGACTCGACACCACCACGCCGCGCGGAACCAAATGACGGATTCGGTCGGCGGAGACGCGCCGCAAGGTGCCGCGCGGCGGCTTCGACCTGGGTCAGCGTCCCTTCGCTGCGCGCGCGCTGGATGCGCCCCAGGTCCGCCTGGGCCACGGACCCGAGGTCCTTGCCCAGCGCGCCGAGCTTTCGCAGCTCCGCGGCGCCTCCGGCCAGCGCCTCGATGGCCGACGCCAGCCGCGT
>JAGQIY010001013.1 GCA_020430865.1 Myxococcales bacterium | reverse complement strand
GGCTTCGGCGCTGACTTCGGATGCGCCGACCTCGGGCTCCACCGGAGACTTCAGCGGCTCGACCGGTGGCACGAGCGACGCGCCCAGCGGGGGCATCACGTTCGACGCCAACAGCGGGTTCGGTGATCCGAGCACCTCGGGCACCGGCGTGCTCGACTCGATGGGCGGCAGCGGCGACGGTTCTGGTGGCTCGACGGGTGACGCACCGGGCGGATCGGCGACGTTCACCGGCGTGAACATTCCCATGGGCAGCTACCTCTGCAACGCTGGCGGGATCTTCTGCCCGCCTGCCGACGCGGGGAGCTCGGACGGATCGAGCAGCGACGGCACGACGGGTGGCGACTCGAGCGGGTCGACCGCTGATGCGCCTTCGGGGGGTGACAGTGGCGGTAGCGCCACGAGTGGCGGCAGTGGCTCGAGCAATGGCAAGGGCCCGAAGCACTACAGCTGCACGAGCGATGGCTCGACCATCGACTGCACGTCGACCGACGCGAGCTGCGGCGCAGGCATGGAGCCTTCGGCGACGGGCGGCTGCGTCCCTGCGGGGAGCTCCGGCGGCACGACGGGCGATGGCGCGACCGGTGGCTCCGCGTCCGGCGGCTCCGCGTCCGGCGGCGCTGCGGGCGGTACGGGTGACGGGGCTTCGACCTCGGGCGACGGCAGCGGAGGTATCGACAGCAACGGCATGAAGACGACGTTCCAAGGCAGCAAGGACAACGGCGACGGCACCAGCGACTGGACCTACGAGGTCGAGGAGATGCCGGGCTCGCAGGATCTCTCCAACTGGGTCCTCGGCACCAACTGCGGCATCGTCGGTCAGAACCCGACGAGCGGCGCCGAAGTGGTGCGGCCCGATCCGAACGCGGGCATCACCGGCGTCAAATGGGAGACGCAGAGCGACGCGTTCGCGAAGGGTACGTTCACCGTCACCGTCCGTGGCAACGCCCGCCCGGGCACCGTTTCGTACGCGACGAAGGCACCGAAGGTGACGACGGGCTCCATCACCGGTCCCGTCTGCAACTGACGGCAACGGCGAAAGCTTCTTCGAGACGTGCGGTGCTCTTCGTGAGCGCCGCGCGTTTCTCTCTTCCTGTCGCGAGGGTCGCACCAGCCAACCGATCGCCGTAGGCTTGCTGCGCGATGGGCTACACGCGAGACTGCTTCACTGTCACCGCGCTGGCGGTCGCGATGCTCGCGGCGTGCTCGCGTACGCCGTCCACCTCCGCGGCGCCGGCCGATGTTCCCGACTCGAAGAGTGTCGAGATTGCTCCTGCACCCTCGGTATCGCTGCAGACCTCCGCGTCGCCGCGTCGCGAAGTTGCAGCTCGGGATGCCTCACCACCAACGCCCGAAGCGATGGGTCCGCAGCGCTTTCACATCGTGGTGTCGAACCAGAGCTTCGCTGTCGATCCCGTCGACATCACGATCACGGTGGACGGCAAGGAGATGGTGCGCGGAAAGTTCATCGTCGGAGGGCAGCACATCCACAAGACGTTCGACTTCACACTCGCCCCCGGTGACCACGTGCTCGAGGCGCACTCGAAGAAGGGCGCGGCGACGAAGCGCTATCCGTTCACGCTCTCGAAAGAGCACTGGGTCACGGTGATGTACTGGTACTACCCACCCG
>JAGQIY010001012.1 GCA_020430865.1 Myxococcales bacterium | reverse complement strand
CGAAGAGCGCCAGGAGACGCAGACGAAGTCGATGTGTACGCATGGGGATGAGCCTCCAGAGTTCAGCTGACGCCCGGAGCGCCCGCTGGAGATGTGCCAAGTGTGCCAAGTCCGACGCCTGAGTCGCCCCAGGGCGCCACCGCGTGAGTGAATGGAGAGATAAAGCCAGCGTCGTGCGCCGAACCACCACCCAGCGGCGCACTCCGCTCTACAAGCTTCGTGCCTAGCCGCTTGGCGCTCGCGAGGATGCGCCTGGTCAGCGACGCGTCGAGACGCAGCGAATGCTGAAGCGCACGTGGTCGTCCCGTTCGCCCTCGAGTCGCACCTCGATCTCCGGGTCGGCTCGAAAGTACTGGACGATCGCTTCGACCTGCCCGAGCTGCGCTCCCCAGATCCCTGGCGCGGGGCCGAAGCGCAGGTCGACTCGATCGCTCGCCAGTTGCTCCGCCGCAAAGCTCCACTCCCCAGGCGCGACCTTCACGTAGACCTCGGGCAACTTGAGCAGCGCCGTGACCGGATCGCGGATCGTGCTGAGCACGACGCGGCCGAGGGTCGAAGCGGCGAACACACCAAAGTCGTTGCGCGACAGGCGTCGAAACGCCTCGAAGGCGCTCACGCCGGGGAACTCGCGCTTGCCCAGGTGGTACATCAGCCGCGTCATGTCCCGTTGCGGGTAGTCGTTGAACGGCAGGTAACGGCCCATGCGGGGTGGGTGGTCCAGTTGCTTCGACAGCGCCTCCCAGGCGGATCCCAGCTGCTTCACCAGGGGAGTGAGGAACATGCCCTTCACTCGATAGCCATTCCCGGTGCGGCTCAGCGCCCAATCGAGGTCGACGTCGCGCCTGAGGGGAACCTCCGGGGTGAGGTGGAGACTGGCCACACTGAAGTGTCGGCCGGAGACAGGTCGAGGTGCAACACTCCTGATGGACTCTCGGGGTCGGCAGCCCGAGCCCTGCGTCCCAGCAATGGTAGGCTCCCGTGGAGAGAGACCCCGACTCTGCAGCCGTCCGTCATGACCGAGAAGCGTCCCAGCGAGCACCCCACCCTCGCGCTGTCCAATCCTCAGGGCGCTGGAGCTGCTCTCGAGCAGGATCCAGGCGCGGAGAAGCGGGACGATGCGACGGCGATCAGTGCGCCTCCCACCCCCGACATGCCGAAGCGTTCACCGGCGCCCTCGGTGCCGCCGCAGCGCCGCACGGTGCTGGCCAATCGCTACGAGCTGAGAGGGCTGCTGGGCTCGGGCGGCATGGGTACCGTCTACCTGGCGAGCGATCTCGACCTCGAAGAGGATGTGGCGCTGAAGCTGCTCAGGCGCGAAGCCCTGGACACACCCGGCGCCCTGGAGCGTTTCCGCAGAGAAGTGAAGCTCGCGCGCCGGGTCACCCACCCGAACGTCTCGCGAACGTACGACATCGCGTCCCACGAGGACGACTTCTTCATCACCATGGAGTACGTCGCCGGGCAGACGCTGGCGTCTCGTGGCGCAAGTACCCGCTTCACCCCGCCTCAGGTGGCGGCGATCGCGGTGGAGATCTGCAAGGGTCTGGAAGCTGCACATCAGGCCGGCGTGATCCATCGCGACCTGAAGCCTCAAAACATCATGCTCGAGCGTCCGAGCGGCCCCAGGCGAGCTCGCGTGGTGATCATGGACTTCGGCATCGCCCAGGCCGCACAGGTATCCGCAGGGCAATTGACCACGATGGGTCAGCTGGTCGGAACGCCCGCCTACATGGCCCCCGAGCAGCTCAGTGGCCTGGCCGTCGACCCGCGGGCGGACCTGTATGCACTTGGTGTGATGCTCTTCGAACTGCTGACTGGACAGCTGCCCTGGAGCGGAGACTCGCCCATCTCGACCGCCCTGGCGCGGCTCCGGACCGAAGCACCAGACCCCCGACTCATCGACGAGGAAATCCCCGCGGAACTGGCCGAGCTCACCAACCGCTGTCTGGCGCGAGAAGCCAGCGCGCGTCCGGACTCGGCGCTCGAGGTGCTGGAAGCCCTCGAGCAATGGCAGGAGACGGAGCTAGGCAGCGCCGGGCTGGCGCCAACCCTGGTCTTCTCGAAGCAGAGGACGGCAGCGGACGAGCCCGCCCACAGCCTCTCGCCTCCCAGCTCGACGCTGGCTTCTGCCAGCGGCGATCCTCGCCCCGGCACACTCAGGTCACGGGACGTCCAGATGCCTTCGCTCTCCAGCGCGAAGGCCAGCATGTTACACACGCCGTTCCCGTCGGTGCTCACACCAGCTAGCGGCGCCGTGGTCACTCGAGATCGCTCCCCGAGCGACGGCCTCGGCTCGACCACTCCTGGGGAGACACGCAGCGTCGCGGTCGTGCCCTTCGACACCCGCGGCAACGGCGATCTCGATTACCTCGCGGAAGGACTTGCCGAGGAGATCATCGATCTGCTGTCCATGACTCGAGGACTGCGGGTGCGCCCGCTGGGCAGCGTCGTCGCCCTTCGCCGTGGCGACGCAGAGGCCGATTCTCGCGCCCTGGGCGCGGCGCTTGGCGTCGAGGTGGTGGTCGAGGGCAGCATCAGCCAGCTCGGAACCCAGTACGTCCTGCGTGCGCGGGTGGTCGGCGTGGCTGACGGCTTCCAGCTCTGGGCCAATCGGCACAGGGCGGACGCCAGCGAGCTACTCGACATGAGCGAGAGCGTGGCTCGCGCCGTGGCCGAGGCCTTGACCACGCCGAGCAGCGGCATCGCCCCACGCCGCGCTCCCACCGATCCGAGGGCTCTCGATCTCTATTTTCGCGGCCGCCACGAGTACAAGAAGCTCGACCCGAGCAGCGCTCTCAAGGCGGTCGAGCTGTTCGAGCAAGCGGTGGAGCTCGCCCCGGAGGACCCCGCGATCCTCAGCGGACGCGCCTTGGCTCACGCGCGGCACTGGTTTTTTGGGGGAGTGGGAACCGCCGACCTGGCGCGCCAGTCGGCGGAGCTCGCCGTGAGTCAGGCACCCGACCGCGCGGAGCCGCACCTGGCGCTGGCCACCGTCGCGCTCCACGAAGGCGATGCGGTGGCGGCAGTCAAGCACGCAAAGCAGGCCCTCAGGCTCGCGCCCGCGCTGGCAGACGCGCACGCAGTGCTCGGTCGATTGCTCGCGGAGACGGGCCCCGCCGACGTCGCGCGGGCGCACCTCGCGTCGGCCGAGGAACTGGATCCCTCGGTCGACGAGTGGCGCTGGATACACGCACGGCTGGAAGCGCTGATGGGCAACTGGGAGCAGTGCGAGGCGTTGCTCCACGACGTGCCCGCGGCACCGAGCATCGGCGGCTGGCTGCACGTCGCTCGCACCAGCATCTGGCACGACGCCAGAGACGTCGCCGAGCGCTCCCTCTCGCATCCGAGCTTGCGAAGCCCCGAGTACGCAGTCGTGCGACGCCTGTTCCAGTTCCTGCTGGACGGTCGACGCGACCTGGACGTGGACAGCATCTTCAACCCCGCGCTCGGCAGCTCTCACTCGTCCTCGCGAGGATCCGCCTTCCGGCACCAGGTGCGGTGCGAGCTGCTGGCGACGCAGGGGCAAGAGGCTCGAGCGGTGATCGACCTGGCGCACGCAGTCGACGCGGGGCTGATCGACTTGGTGTGGCTCGAGCGCTGTCCGCTGCTGACCCAGCTGCGAAGCCGCTCGGAGTTCGAGCCACTGCGCCGTCGAGTCGCCGAGCGAGCGTCGGCGGTCTCCGCGGCGCTCGCCTGAATCATTCACATCCGCACGGAACTACTGCCCGCACGTGCCCGCCGGTCGATTTCAGCTGTTCGCAGGCTTCTCCGACCAGGGTCACCTGAGCCTGCCCCTGTAGCTGCCAGTCTTCGGCCGGGGTCAGCACACGGCCGTCGAGGGTGACCTCCGCCGACCCGATGTCGTCGAGCGGCCGATCCAGCGAGAAGCTGCAGCTCCGGAGCGTGGAGACGTGATCGTCGAACGCCGCCCGCAACGCGACGCTGTCGCCTGCCTGATACACCACGCCTGGCTGACCGGATCCCGAGCTGGCGTCATGACCTGCACCAGCATTCGCCAGATCCTGAAGGTGCGCGCGCTGCAGCTGCGCTCCCACGCCCACGACGTAGGTACGGATCCCCGCGGCATAGAGCTCTCGGGTTCGCGCCACCACCTCGGCCGCCACCGCCCGCTGCGCCGCGGGGCTACCGTCGGTGTCCACCTTCTGGTCCGTGCAGGAGTCGGGCATGCCGTCCGTCGCCAGGATGATCGCGCTCGGGGACGGTCTCGAAGCCGAAGGTCCCTGCGATCCGCTGAGGTGCACGCCCAGCAATCCTGCGGCCTGAGCCAGCGCCTCCGCCGTCGGGGTCTGACCATCGAGGATTGGAGGGTGATCGCTGAACGCCTGCTGGTAGTCCCCGAGGAAGACCTCGCTCAGCACTTCACAGCTCGCGCTGGCCGCACCTCGGTACGTGTAGAAGGCCAGCGCGAACTCCACGTCGCCGCGAAACTGCGCGATCACGCCCGACGCTGGATCGGTCAAGACCTGACTCAAGGCCTCCCAACGAGTGACCACGCCCGCGAAGGGATAGGTCATGCTACCCGAGCGATCGACCAGCAGGAGCACCCGCGGTGCCAGCGCCTCGAGCTCCCCGGTCTCGCAGCGCAGCGTCGGCTCACATCCGGCGTCTGCCTCCGGCGATCCATCGAGGTCGGCGTCTCGCCCTGCGTCGGCGACGCTGGGCGGCGGGTCTCGGCGCTCGAAGCCGTCTGGCCGCGGACGGGCCGTGGGTGCTGGCGGGTTCTCCCCCCTCGCTGCGTCAGCGCCAGCGTCACCGCAGCGGTCCCGGCATGCATTGCCGCTCGGATTCAGTTCAGCACTGTCGGCCGCCGCACAGGCGACGCAGAACGGCGCGGCGACGAGGAGCGCGGTGACGAGGAACACTGGGAGGTGGAGGCAGGTGCGGGACATGGCGGGAGCCCTTTGCACCGGCCGTGCCGCGCGCGCGCCGTGAAGCTCGGGCCGCGCTATCCGGGAAAAAGCCCGACGGCGCTCGGGCGCGAGCCCCTGGCGAACACTGGTCTGCGACGGCGAATGCCAGCCGGCCTCGGGACCGGAGCGAGTCCCTCGAGGGTCATGCAGCGCGACAGCCAGCTCGCGGCGACATACGCCGACTCAGATCTCCGGGCTCCGCTCCTGATCAGCCGCCTCCATGGCGGCGATCTGCGAGTACAGCCTGCTCCTGCGCCAGCGGATGAGCATCCAGAACGCTGCCAGGATGCCCAGGAACGCCGCGCCCACGATGAAGCTCGCGCGAGCCGCGCGCACGTCTCTTCCCCCCGCGTGCACCTTCGGTGGCTCGCGTCGGTCATCCACCATGGGTCCTGCGGCAGGCAGCGGCGCGGAGGCGCCCTGCGGCGTTTCCTTCGGGAAAGACTCGGGCCGCGCGCTCGAGGGCTCGGGACTCGGTGGGGCTACCGAAGGCCCGGGGGCTGGCTGGGCGCTGCCCAGAGCCGAGCTCGACGCGCT
>JAGQIY010001011.1 GCA_020430865.1 Myxococcales bacterium | reverse complement strand
GGGTTCGAATCCCGTTGGGGACGCCACACGACCCGCGACGCTGCTCTGACCAAGCTCGAGTGTCGCGGCGAGCTACGTGTACCCAGGGGCGATGAAGACGCCGGTGACGACACACCGCCACCTCGCCTCTAGCGCTCGAGCGACGCGAACTCTCTCATCAATGGTTCGAACGCCTCGAGCGGCGGGAACTCCTCGAAGCTGTGCACCGCCGCAGTGCTCACCCAGGAAAGCCTCTCCCGAGTCCACGTCTCGATGAACGGCGTCGCCAGGGCCCCAGGTTCATCGAGCATGGTTGGCCGCAGGTTCACGAAGGCGTCCATCCCTTCCGGGCGGGTGAACAACCAGCTCATGCAATGGGAGCAGAAGTAGTGACGGGTCGGTCCGTGCAGTCCGCCGATCACCGGCTCGCCGTGAGTCACGCGAAACGCTTCACTTGGAATGGCTGCGCTGAGCGAAAAGGCGCTGCCGGTCATGCGCTGACAGCCCACGCAGTGACAGGCCATGGTCATCAAGGCTGGCCCGCCGATCTCGAAGCGGATGCGTCCGCACCTGCAGCCCCCCTGCGGGTCTCGCGATTGGCTCATTTCGACTTCCTTTCTACTCCGCCTCGCCAGGGCCGGAACTAGGCAAACCTAGTCCGCCTCCCCCACGGCGACCAGTGCGGCGCCAGCTTCGGCCGGGGGCCGCCCTGCACCCTGGAGGCGTCGAGGGTTGACGACACTTCGTTCATCCGATTAATTATCTACGGCGTGAACGTTCTTCGCGCTCAGCTTGGAGGATCGCCGTGACTCCGCCGCCCGTCACTCAGCTGAAAGCGCCTCGAGTCGGTCTCGCCTACCTCCTGTCGCAGATCGGGGCGCATGCGGCCGACGAGTTCGGGCAACGTCTGAAACCGCTGGAACTCACGACTCAGCACGTCGGGATCCTTCGCCTCCTCGCCATGAAGCCCGTCGAGCTCACCCAGCGAAAGCTGGCGGAGCACCTGCGAATACAGCCG
This sequence comes from Myxococcales bacterium, assembly GCA_020430865.1. The sequence goes on along the minus strand of JAGQIY010001011.1, from coordinate 3,221 downwards.
AGTCGGCTGGTGCTGTTGCTCGACGAGCTCGAGCGGAAAGGACTCGTCGCCCGTCATACCGATCCCGAGGACCGACGAGCCAAGCGCCTTGCCGCGACCGAGCCCGGACTCGACCGGTTCCGTGCGGTAGAAGCCTTGACGCGCGACCTGGAGGCCGAGCTGTTCGAGGACCTGTCTCGAGACGAGCGAGCGGCGCTTGCGGGACTGCTACGTCGCGTCGCAGCCAAGGCCGACCTGATCCCAGGAGTTCATCCGGCCTACCGCCGGCTTGCCAAGAAGGAGAAATAGCAATGGCTCGGACGTTCACGGCGCGCATCGTACGCGGGGACCAGAAGGACACCATGGGCCTCGTCATCCCTGCGGAAATAGTCGAGTCGCTGGGCGGCGGCAAACGACCAGCGGTCACCGTTCGCATTTCTGGCCATACCTACCGGTCGACCATCGCGCGCATGGGCGGTGAGTACCTGGTCGGCATCGCCAAGGAGCACCGGGGGCCGTCGGGCATCACCGATCAGACCGAGACCAAGGTCACCATCGCCCTCGACACGGAGCCGCGAACCGTCACCCTGCCAGGCGCGCTGGCCAAGGCCTTGAAAGAAGCTGGCGTGCGAGAGGCCTTCGATGCGCTGGCGCCGTCGCGCAAGAAGGAGGCGGTGCGGCAGGTGGAAAGCGCCAAGGCGGAGGCAACGCGGGATCGCCGAATCGCGAAGATCGTGGCGGACCTCTAGGGCGGGGTGTCTTTCAACACGCTGCGCCAGGCAGTCGAGCCTGGCGAGCTGGCCGGGAACGGGTGCCCCCGAAGCCGCTCCCATGGGGATGAAGGCCTCATGGCGGGCCGAGAAGACGAGCGCAGGGGAATGCGCGGAGGCGCTCGCGGGTTCACGCACTTCCAATGACCGAGATCAACCTGCAGGCGCCCGTACTCGGTTCGGCGGCGATCGAGATCGCCGCGCTGCCTGGAGTCGTCTGGAGCGTGATCAGCGAGGTGAACCAATGGCCGAGCTGGAACCCGGACGTGAGCGGAGCGCAGCTGCTCGGTCCGCTGGCCGTGGGGACGGCCTTTCGCTGGAGAGCAGGGCCGGGCACGATCACGTCAACGCTGCTCGGTGTCGAGCCCGAGCGAGAGCTGAGCTGGCGCGGAAGCAGCCTCGGCGTTCGGGCGCTGCACGTTTGGCGCCTGCGGCCAGCCGCGAGCGGGACCGCGCTGGAGGTGGAGGAGTCCATGGAAGGCTTCCCGGCTCGGTTGTTTCGCCGGACCCTACAGCGAACCCTCGACGCGGCGCTGAGGAGCGGTCTGGCCGCGGTCAAGGCCGAAGCTGAGCGCCGCTCGAACCCGGCGGGCGCCTAGCTTCACGTCAGACGAACTCCACGTCGCCCTTGCTCAGGGCTGACTCGGCGCCCCCCTCTGCGCGCTGCCTCGCGCGATCACGCAGCACCTCTGCGACGCGATCCGCGGGGCAGCGCTTCAGGCACTGCTCGAACCCGAGCACCGCGTCCCCGTAGCGACCGGCCCGATACGCGGCGAGGGCCTTGTCGAAGACAGGCAGAGTCTCACGCTTTGCCGTTCGCTCTGCCTCGGCGTCGCAGTCGAAGACCTGCACCAGAGCCAGGGGATCCTTGCGGCCATGGACTCGCACCTTGCCAAGCTCCCGCAGATCGTAAGCGGAAGGATTGAGCATGCGCCACATGACCTCCTCGGAGATCAGGACCGGCGCGCCGAGGGCTTTCGTGGCGGCCTCGATGCGAGCCGTCGAGTTCACCGTGTCGCCGACGGCAGTGATGTCCAGGCGCTCCTCGGAGCCAATGGTGGCGAGCATCACCTGCCCCGAGTGCAGCCCCGCGCCCAGCTGCAAGCTGCCGACGCCAGGGATCGCGTGCTCCCGATTCATTTCCTCGAGGGAACGCACCATCTCGATCACGGCGTCCACGGCCGCGTCTGCCGCGCCCATGAAGGACGCCATGATGCCGTCACCGAGGAACTGAATCACGATGCCCTGATGCTTGCGGATGATCGGGCTCATGCGACCGAAGTACTCGATCAGCATGCGATAGCCCTCCTTGGGTTCCAGGCGCTCGAAGAGCGCGGTGAAGCCGCGTAGATCGATGAACATGGCGGTGATCTGGTGCGTCGCCGCGTCCCCGAGCACCAGGTCGACGACCCGCTCGCGGCCCAGCGGCGGCAGGAACTCCTTGGGCACGAAGCGCTCGAAGGACGCTGCCATCTGCCGCGTTTCGGCGTACAGGCGCGCGTTCTCGATCGCGACCGCGGCCTGGGTCGACAGCAACTCGAGCACCATCAAGCGCTCCGCGTTGAACGCGCCGGGTACCAGGTTGTTCTCGAGGTAGATGACCCCTGCCCGCTTTCCCTGGTGAGCCACGGGCACACAGAGCACCGAGCGCGCGTGCTGCCCCAGCCCCTGATGCCTGCGATCGCGTCGCACGTCCTCGATCACCAGAGGTGCGCCTTCCTCGAAGACCTGGCGAACGATGTTCGCCGGCACCGCGGCAGCGTCTGCGAGTGGCGTGCCCGCTGTGATCGTCTCCCCACCCTCGACGTCTCCAGCCACCTCGATCCGGAGCACGCCCTCCCGCGACAACACCAAGTAGCCCTGAGTCGCCCCCGCGTTCTGCATCGCGACGTCGAGCACTCGCCCGAGCAGTGTGTCCAGGTTCATCTCCGACGCCAGCGCCGTCGTCGCCTTGAACAGCGACTGCACGTCGAGGGACAGATCCGAATCGGTGGAGACCTCGACCGTGGACGTGAGGGATCCAGTCGTGACCTCGCTCCCTCGCACCGCGGTGAGCCCAGGGAACTCCGCCTCCAGGAAGTCGACCTTGGCGCTCGCGCCCCAGCGCTGGTAGGCGGCTCGAGCCTCCATCAAGTAGGCTCGAGCGACCACGCGGCGTCCTCGCTCTGAGTGGAATCGCCCGCTCAGCTCGCAGGCCAGGGCTTCGTGCTGGACGAAGGCGTTGGCGCGCGCAAGCTCGATGGCCTCGTCGTACTTGTCCATCGCCGTGATGAGATCGCCCTCGACGCGCGCCCGCTCGGCGTCGACGAGCGCGAGGCGGTGTGCGTGGTTCGCCGCGCAGAATCCATTCCAGAGCTCGAGCATGGAGCGGTGCTCCGCGACCAGCGCGAGCAGCTTCTCCCGCTCTTCCACGTTCGCGCTACCGCAGAGCTGGAGGGAAGCGAGCGCGCCGTAGAAGCGACAAGCGACGAG
>JAGQIY010001010.1 GCA_020430865.1 Myxococcales bacterium | reverse complement strand
TGAGCAGCTGCTCGAAGGCTGCGCCGTGGCCCTCGGTCTGGATCACGACGCCTTTGCCTCGCGGATTCAGGGTGGCCCCCACGTCTTCCGTCTGCTGCGCTATCTTCCCCTGAATCAGGCTCAGGTCGATCAGGGGATCTTGTGGGGAGAGGAACACACGGACTTCAACCTGGTGACGTTGCTCCCGGGCGGGCGCTTCCATGATCCAAGTGGTGAGCGCTGTCCGCGACCCGATCAGGGCTCGGGGCTCTACTTGCGCACACGGCCCAGCGCGGAGCACCCGGACGGGATGCTGATCAAGGGCACGCCCCCCGCGGGCTATCTGGTGGCACAGGTGGGGCAACAGCTGGAGATCCTGAGTGGTGGGCGTTTCCTCGCGACACCGCACGTGATCACTGCTCCGCGTACGCCTGGCTATTCGCGCTGCAGCGCGGCGCATTTCGTGCACCTGCACAGCTATCAGATCCTCAAGCCTCTCGACGAGTGTGCGTCGGAGGAGGCGATCCGAGCCTACGCGCCGCCGGTGCTCGCGGGCACGTACAGCATCAAGACCCTGGTCGACATCGGGCTGGCTCCGCAGGAGGCGCTGACCAAGCTCGGTTACCGCCACTATGGGCGTCTCGCTCGGATCCGCGAGCGTCAGAGCTGACAGAATCGCGGGCCGCGGAAGAGACTTGACGGTTCGCGGTCACAAAGTAGAATCAGATTCGCATTCGGGTTTGAGGTATGGGCGCAGTCGGGGGACCTTCCAGGAATTCGAGCCGCTCCAGCCAAGGGGGAGCGAGGCGCGGCGCGAGCGCTGGCGACCCGAGCGTGGGGGGCAAGCGGCGCGCGACCTCCTCGGGAGAGCTATCCAGCGTCCCCCGTCCGAAGCAGGCGCGTAGTCAGCGCACCCTGGAGCGGCTGCTCGACGCCGCGGAGGCGCTGATCCTCGAGCAACGTCTGGTAGACGTTTCCATACCGGAAATCGTGGCTCGCGCCGACTCCTCCGTGGGTGGCTTCTACGGGCGCTTCAAGGACAAGGACGCGCTGCTGTGCGCACTGGAGGAGCGCTTCCTCAGTCGCGTGGGAGTGGTCCTGGACGAGGCGACTCGCCCCGAGAAGTGGGCGGACAAGAGCCTGCGCGAGACGGTCGCGGGGCTGCTCGAGGTGATGGTGGGTGTGTACTCCGAGGCTGGTCCTCTGCTGCGCGTGTTCGTGGCTCGTGCCGCGCGCTCCCAGCAAGTCTGGCGGGACGGGCGGAGGCTCAGAGGACAAGCGATTCGGCGCTTCATCGAGCTCGGCCTGCGCCACGGAGTGGAGATTCGTCACCCGGAGCCCGCCAAGGCTCTCGAGCTCGGGATGCAGATGGTGTTCGGTGTGCTGCAGCAGAAGGCGATCCTGGGGGAGGTGCGCATCCAGCAGCACGCCGTCACCGACGCTGAGCTCGTCGAGGAGTTCACGCGCATGATCCTGGCCTACCTGTGGGCGCAAGAAGATATGCCATGCGGAAATAATTGACGTTCTTGGAGGGACGATGGACTATCAGCAAAACAACCCACTACCGATCCCCGAGACGGGCGCATACCGCGAGGTGGAGAGCACCATCAAGACGGTCTTCGATTGGCAGTACGCCCTGGAGGATCAGAAGCTGATGCACCTCTACGAGAAGGGCAAGTCGCTGACCTGGAACGCGAACGAACTCGACTGGTCTCAGGAGGTCGACGTCGCCAAGCTGAGCCTCGAGTCCGGCGTCGACGTGTTCATGAATCAGGTGATGCAGCCGCCCCGGGAGCTCAGCCGTGACGAGGCCATCCTGCTCAGGCTTCACACCAACGCCTTCATGCTCTCCCAGTTCCTCCATGGTGAGCAGGGCGCGCTGATCGCGACGGCGAAGATCGTCCAGACCGTGCCCTGGGCAGAGGCAAAGTTCTACGCGGCCAACCAGGTGGCCGACGAAGCGCGGCACGTCGAGGTCTACCATCGATACCTCACGGAAAAGCTCGGGCTGTCGTATGAGATCGAGCCCAGCTTGGGCACCCTGCTCGATCAGATCGTCTCGGACTCCCGCTGGGACATCACCTACCTCGGTATGCAGATCCTGGTGGAGGGACTCGCGCTAGCGGCGTTCGGTACCCTCCGCCTCGTGATGCAGAACGAGCCGCTGATCCAGGACATCACGGCACGCATCATGGCGGATGAGTCTCGCCACGTGGCGTTCGGCGTGATGAGCCTGGAGAAGGTCTATCGCGAGGAAATGAGCGCGCGAGAGCTCGCCGAGCGCGAGGAGTTCGTGATCGAGGCGACTCGGCTCCTGCGCACGCGCTTGCTGAATCGCCAGGTGTTCGAGCGGCTGGGGTGGGACCCCGATGTCTGGGTGCCCTGGATGACGAACACCCCGATTCAGAAGGGCTTCCGTCAGATGATGTTCTCGAAGATCGTGCCGAACCTGCGGCGCCTGGGCTTGCTCACGCCAAAGGTGCGAGCCGCCTTCGCGGAGATGGATCTCCTGCGCTTCGAGCACGACAAGGACTCGGTCGAAGCTCCCGAGGTGACCCCACCCTACGAACTGGTGAAGACCTTGATGGACTTCCTGAACCGGCCCAAGGCAGAGCAGGCTCCCTCAGCTTGACTCCAGCTGGCGTTCCAGGTCGTCCAGCGCGCGCAGGATCGACTGCTTTCCGCCCTTGTTGGCGTAGGCGAAGGCCACGCCATGCTGGCGCGCGGCGCTGACCAGCGGCTCGGTGTGCTTGTGACTCAAGGAGCCTTCGACGAGCACCAGGGCTCCCACCCGTCGCTCACGGATGCGTCGGTCCAGATTTCCGATCGCCGCCATCCCATGCTGGTTGGTGTCGAGCCACTCGACCCCCGGCGGTAGCTCCGGCGCGAGGGCCTCGAGCCGTTCGCGCTTGCCCAGCCGTCCGACGACGACCAGCGGACGTCGTTCCGTCAAGGCCTCGAGCGCTTTGCGCTTCGCCGCACGCGCTGGGGCCGCGGATGGGCCAAGCGAGGCCTCCTGGTCGTGAGTGGGGGTGAGGCGCGTCGTGGCACGCTCCGGCGTGGGCGTCGGTGCCCTGCGTGGCTTCTCGGCCAGCTCGGGCAGCTCGCGCACGAGAGCGAGCAAGCGGTCCGCGGCGTCGGCAGGCCTGGGACCTGGTGCCGGCCCACCGAAGCCGTGGCTCGTCGAGAAGTCACGCACGATCTCCTGTTCGTTGTTTTCCAGGTAGCCATCGGCTGCGAGCTTTATTCCCTTGACCGCCGCTGAAGCGTCGCGGCGTCGAGCATGGAGCGATGTCTTCAGCTGTGGCACCAGCGCGTCGATGGGCGAGGTCATCCGAGAACT
>JAGQIY010001009.1 GCA_020430865.1 Myxococcales bacterium | reverse complement strand
CGTCTCGCGCAGGTCCGCGAGGCACTGGTCGCCGCCGAGGGGGACCGCGGACGGATCGGTCGGGCCTTCTCTCGCCTCGTCAGCGCCATGCTCGGCTTCGAGCGCACGCACGGCGGGCTCCTCGCTCGCGTGAGCGCCCTGGAGGCGCAGCGCCCGTCGGCGGCTGGCCCCACCGGCGCGCCCGCGCTCCTCACCCAGCTCGGGGAGGTCGAGGACGCCGCACGCAGGCTCCAGACCGATCTGGACGAGGCCGAGCGCAAAGCCCGAGAGGATGAGGAGCGCGAGAAGCAGCAGGCTGCGTGGCAGAGCCGCGTGGATGCCGCGAACCGTGATCTGCCCGACCGACGAACGGCGTTGGCGACCGCAGAGAGCCGACGCACCGCCATCGCGGACGAGCTTCGCGGGGTCGAGGAGTCGCTGAAGTCCGCCGACAAGCAGGCGAAGAAGGACCTCACCGCCAACCAGCGCAAGCTGTCCGACGACCTTCAGCGCGCGAACAAGGAGGTCACCCGCCTCCGTGGCGAGATCACGGCCCTGGAGCAGCAGGCTGCCGAGCGGTTCGAGTTCCGCCCGCCACCGGCCCCCACGGGGCGCCCGGCGCAGCCCGGTGGACGCTTCGTCCCGACGGCATCCAATGCTCGTCCCACCGCCAACGTGCCCGACGAGGCGCTTCCCGAGGTGGGCTCCCTGCGAAGTCACAAGGGCCAGCGGTACCTCGTCGTACAGACGTGGGATCAGCTCGCCGCTGGCGAGCAGACAGCCTCCCGCCTCGCCGCCAAGCTCGTCGCCCCGGAGAACGCATGAAGGAACAGCGCATCACCATCGAGATCGACCACGAGGGACGCATCACCGCCGACGCCGACGGCTTCACCGGAGATGCCTGCCTGAAGGATCTCGAGCGCCTGTTGGAGGGCCTGGCCCCTGGCACCGCCACCGTGGACCGGAAGCCCGACGCGGGCACCGCGCGCGTGACGACGAGCCGAACGCAGGGCGTGGGGAAGAAGCCATGAGCGCGTACATGACGCTGCTGACGCCGATGACCGATCAGGAGTGCCTGCTGGCGGCGCTCGCCGATCTCGGGTTCGAAGGCGCCAAGGTGGAGGTCCACGCGACTCCGGTGAACCTCGTGGGCTACGCCGGGGACCGGCGCGCGCAGACCGCCAACATCGTGATCCGGCGGCAGCACGTCGGGGCGGCCTCCAACGACGTGGGCTTCCTGGCTTCGGCCACCGGCTACCAGGCGTTCGTCAGCGGCTACGACCACCCCCGCTTCGGCACGGGGTGGCTCACGCAGCTCAACAGCCGATACCAGAGCCACTGGACCGCGAAACAGGAGCGGCTCGCGGCCGAGGAGCGGCGACGCCTGGAGGAGGAGCGGCAGCGGGTCGTCGAGGCCCAGCGGCAGGCCGTCCACGAGCGCGCCAAGAAGATGGGCTACCGCGTGCAGGAGACGCGCGAGGGCGAGACGATCCGCATGGTCCTCGTCAAGCGGACGTACTGAACGTGCGCCTCAACCTCGCCCGCACGCTCCCACGCAGCGCCGCGAACGGCCCGGGCGAGCGTTTCGTCCTGTGGGTGCAGGGCTGTCCTCTCGCGTGTCCTGGCTGCTGGAACCCCGACACCTGGGCCTTCGAGCGACGTGACCTTCGTTCGGTAGAGGATCTGGCAGCCGTCATCCTCGCGACCGAGGGCATCGAGGGCGTGACCTTCACCGGGGGCGAGCCCTTCGCGCAGGCCCGCGCGCTCACGGCGCTCGCCGCGCGGGTCCGCGCCGCAGGGCTCTCGGTGTTCGTGTTCACGGGCTATGACCTCGACGAGCTCACCCGCCCCGAGCACCTCGCGCTGCTCGCGGTCACCGACGTTGTGGTTGGTGGCCGGTACGTCGAGGCCGAGCGGGCGACCGGCCTCGCGTGGCGCGGCTCGGCGAACCAGCGCGTTCACTTCCTGTCCGACCACTACGGTCCCGCCGACATGGCCGAGGTGGCCGAGGTGGAGTTCCACGTCGACAAGGACGGGACGCTCACAGTGACTGGGTTCCCTGCTGAGGAGATGCTCGCGTTCGCCTTCGACGAGTAGCCCCTGCGCGGCACCAGATTTCCGCCCGCCGCATGTCCCACTCGCCAGAGTCAACCAGGTGCTCTTTGGTGTTAAGCGCCGCGGAGGCGTCTCTGGGTGTCTCTCGGCCCGCGAGAGCCCAGAACGATCCCGAGAGCGCCTCGCAGAGGGTCTGGGACGAGACGCGCGCGCTCTCGACGAGAGCACCGCGACCCGTCGTCCTCGACGTCGCATCGCGCGAAAAAAAAAAAAAAACAGGGCCAAAACGGCGAGAGCCCCGACGGCATGACCGTCGAGGCTCTCTGTAAACCGCCCACCGTCGATGACTCGCGGTGGGGTAAAATGGCTCAAATAGGACCTACCTTGCCGGACGCATAAGTGACCCACTGGT
>JAGQIY010001008.1 GCA_020430865.1 Myxococcales bacterium | reverse complement strand
TAGGCGCTTCGGCCGAGGCCCATCGATGCCACGGCGCGGCCCCCTCTGCCTACCGCGGTCGCTCCCGGGACGATCAGGAGAACGAGGTCTGCGTCCGCCTCGCCGCGGATCTCTGACGAGGCCGTGGGCGGCGCGCTACCCAGGGCCGAGTGTCTTTCCACGACCGGTAACACCCACGCTGAGAGCCGCGGATCCGCGACCAAGGCTACGCGGATTCGAGCCCGAGGGCGTCGGACGTGGGTGCGCCGCCACCCAGTTTCTGCGCGGCGAGCATCGAAATTCGCAGTGTCTTGCCTTGGCCCGACCATTGCTTTGGGTGCGCGAGAACCCGAACCCAGGAGCCATCATGCGCATTCACACGCTTACCCTTTCCCTCGCCTCCCTCGTGCTCGCCTCTGCTTGTACCCTGGACACCGACGACACGGAGCTCCAGGAGCTCGAAGACGTCGGCACCGCTATCGAGGCCTTCGCCTACGCCGGCCAGGCCGGCTATCACATCGTCGTTGCCACGGGCTATTGCCTTCAGGACAACGGGGGAACCGTCACCCAGGAGCCATGTAGCTACAACAACCCCAAACAGAACTGGGTGACGAGGAAGACCGATCTGTATCGGCACGAGATCCGTGCCGCGCAGTCCGGCCGCTGCCTCGACATTCCGGGGAGTAGCATGATCAACGGCGCCGATCTCCAGACCTATCCCTGCAACAACGGCCTGAATCAACGGTTCACGGTCGGGCCGGCTCCCTACAGTGTTCCCACTGATCCCTGGAGCACCATCCGCCCTGCGTACAATAGCTTCTGTCTCGATATCGAATACGGGACCGCGGCGGGTCAGAAGCTGCAGCAATATTATTGCTTGGTTCAGGACAATCAGGAGTTTCGGCTCACCGTCGGGCCCACCCACTTGGCGACGATCACCGGAAATAACTGCGCGACGAACAAGGTCCTCGAGATCGACACCGGCTCCGACCCCGTGCTCTACGCCGGCGACGAGCTCACCGTCGAGATCCTGCCGTCCGACCAGGGCGACGTGCAGTGGTACTGCTACAAGTCCGTGGACGGGATCACGAGCACCAGCGTTCATCACGCCCAGTGTCCCGCCGCGACCGACCTCGTGTCCGTGAAGCGTCAGTCGAGCTCCTCGAGCTTCACCATCACTTGCTACGAGGACTGAGGCGTTCAGCCCTTCAGCACGATGGCGAGCTTGACCGGGGACGCCTCCTTCGAGGTTTCCTCGGTCGCGGTGCCCACGACGACGACGCGGAGCTCCTTGCTACCGGTGTCGTTGGCATCGACGCGGATCTTCCCGGTGACCTGGAAGTAGCGGTCGTTGGTGTTGGTCCCGTCGCCGACGTAGAACTTGAGCTGGCCGGGCTGGAGGTCGTGCGTCCCCTTCGCGAGGTCGCCCAGGGTGATGGTGTAGACGACGGGGTCGCCCTTGCGCCCGTCGCTGTCCGACTGGCTGTAGAAGTAGTCGGAGAAGCCGACCTCGGTGGGCTTCGCT
>JAGQIY010001007.1 GCA_020430865.1 Myxococcales bacterium | reverse complement strand
TGAAGTGATGGCCAAACGCGGCGTACTGTCGAAGGACCTGGCTGCCCACGTCGGCATCACCGAGGCCAACATGAGCTTGCTCCGCCAGGGCAAGGTCAAAGGCGTGCGCTTCGAGACGCTGACGAAGATCTGCGAGTTTTTGCAGTGTCAGCCCGGAGATCTCCTGGAATATTGCCCCGAGGAATCGAGCGACTAGGCATCGAACGACAGGCATCAAACGACAGGCATCAAACGACAGAGCATCGAGCGACAGGCTTCGAGTCCAGTGGCGGCCCTGGCGCCGCGCGTGTAAAGACGCCTGCATGCGCTGGTGGGGGATTCCGTTCCTGGTATGCATCTGCGGCTGTGAGCCGTCGGCCGTCGCTCCGCCACCGGCAGCTCCGGCCACGGCGGCGCCAACGGCTAGCGCGCTCCCCGATTGTCCGGCGGTCGATGAAGACCCGCGCATCGCGCGAAGGAACCAGCTCGCGCTGGAACTCGCGGAGCTGCGGGCGTCCCAGGCGCTCCTGCCATCTGAGGCCACGGAGATGGCCCCTGGGAGCTTTCGTTCGAAGCTCCAGTTGGCTCTGGTGGCGCTCAAGACGCCAAGCGCCGAGAGCGAGCCTTCGATGCTGGCAGCGCTGCGACGTAAGCTCGCCGTCTTCGACTCCAAGCTGGAAGCGGAACGCGCCGCGGGAAAGGGCGAACGCCACCCCGACGTGACCGCTCTGACTGCTGCGCAAGATCGAGTCCGCGAGGAAATAGAGAAGCAGCGCGCGACCGAGCAGCACGAGACCCAAAAGCTGCTCTCCAAGCTCACCTCGGACGAGCCGCGAGTCGCGATCGATGCGCTCGTCGGCCGCTACGACGACTCGGGGTTCACGCTGGACCGCGTGGCGAGCTTCGACCCTATCGCGCTCCGCCTAGATGCGCTCCAGGCCATGCACCTCGACATCGACCGCGCAGAGCTTGGCGCGCGCGGCTATGGCCCCAGCCATCCGCGGTTCGTGGCTCTGGATGCGAGCCGGAGAGCGTTGGAGCGGCAGTTCAACGGGGACCGCGCAGCCTACCGAGCCCATGCCCAGTTGCTCAAGGTGCTGCTTTCCCACGGAGATCAGAAGGTGGCAGGGGAGGTCAACGCCTTCTCCAGCCGAGGTGATCGTCGCGCTGATCGCGCTCGTGAAGTGGCGGACGAAATCGCCTTGCTGTCGGTGCAGCTGGTTCAGAGCCCGGTGCAGCACGCGCCAGTCGGCAGCTGTGTGCAGCGTGAAACGAAACCGCGCGCCTACTAAGCACCACGGAGGTGTTTAGCTGAGCCGCTCCACGTAGCCTGGCGGCGCTACCGCGCGGTACAGGCGCTCCACCGTCTCGCGGATGTTTCCGGGGGCGATGTCTATCGCTCCTAACCCCCGAACCCCCAGGCGATGGCCGCCCTGGTCGTCGTAGAAGAAGCCGCCGTAGGTCTCGAGGTAGCCAATCTGGTAGCCGTGGAGGCCCAGTCGAAACAGAAAGCGCGCGAGCCAGTAGCGCGGCACCTCGCTCGAGCGCTCGCCGATGGAGACGCGAGCAAACTGGTCGTCGACGGCGTCGACCTTCAGCTCTCCTTGGACGAAGGGGAGCGAGCCAGGCTCCGCTTCTTCGAACGGCAGGAAGTCTGGCTCCGGGAGCTGTTCCCATACCTGCGTTGGAGGCTCTGCTTCGTGCTCCGCGTCGCTGAACCACAGCGCTCGCTCGATGCCGCTGGCGTCGAATGTGGTTCCGGGAGGCAAGAAGAGCAGATCGCACTCGGCGTGGACCTCGCCGCTGGCGGTCACCACGCACAGGTAGCCGCCCCGGGGGGCGACGACCTCTCTCGGTTGCACCAACAGCTCGAGGCTGCTGGTGTCCACCCGGCCGAGCAGCTGGGCATCGTCCTGCTTCAGCCCGACGAGGTGAAAGGGGGGTGCCTTGGGGCCGTAGCTCTTCGCCGCGTCTTCGCGCCCCGGACTGACGCTCAGGGGTCGCTCGGGGTGGGGGGGGTGAGAGCGATAGCCGCAATAGACCAGCGAGAGGCCGGTGCGACGTTCGTCACCGGGGAAACGCGGAGGCGTGAACGGTGGGCGGAGCCTCCCGGGCCAGTGCAGGTAGCCGTGGGGATGCAAGACGAGGTCCCAGGAGCGGTGGTTGATGCGTCCCAGATCCTCGCCGCTCTGTCGGTCGGCGAAGAAGGTGCGGAACGGCACGGAGTCGAACAGCGCGTCCCCGCTGTTCATCGAGATCGCGTACTCGTCGCTGATGTTTCCGTGGGAAAAATACAGCGGCTCGCTCGCGGTCGCCAGCTCGAGCTGGGCGTCACCGGCTCGTCCGAGCACCACGAGGTGATGCTCGAAGCGCCGTGGCCTCGCGGCGAGCTCCCTGAGGTTCAGTCTGCGTACGCCCGGGGGGAGCGCTGGGCGAGCGCTCGGAGGAAAGCGCCAGTGACGGGTCGTGGGGTGGCGCTGGGTCGAGTGGGAAGCGTGGTGCATCGGAAGGAGAGTTTAACGTGGCGGTGAACAAGGCGGGGGACCGGCTGGCGTGGCAGGAACCGTGCGGATTCAATTACAGGGTGAAGGCGACGTCGCGCCCGAGCGGGCGGGGGTCAAGGGGCCGAGGACGCTCGCGAGTGCTTGCGGTGTGCGCTGGCCAGCGCCCCTGCACTGGATGTGTGGGGATGTGGGTGCTTCTCGTTGCCGCATGGTCCTGATCGATCGCGCTTGCCCTGTGGCGGGAGCCGACGATGGAGCATCTCATGGCTACACGGGGTTTGGCTTGCGCGTTGGTGGTATTTGTCGCGTCTACGTGGGGTTGT
>JAGQIY010001006.1 GCA_020430865.1 Myxococcales bacterium | reverse complement strand
CCTGCAAGCTCCGGCTCGAGCAGTCGGAGCAGTCCGAGCGCGCGGTCTGACAGCCCGGCGCCAGGTTGCGCTGATTCCTGGCGCCCACGAGTGTTTCCACGACGGTGCGAATTCTGCACGGGCGCCCAGGTCCCGGTGGAAGCGCGCGCAAGTGCGCGGTTTTGATGGGAATTGGGCATCGCCGCCGGCGGGCCTCGGCGAGCACCTCGAGTCGAAGAGCGGCCTCCCTGTCCACGACGGCCTGCTGTATGCTCTGACGTGGGGGAGGGAAGGCGGCACGCTGCGCTCCGTCTCGGCGTCTCCACCCGATGTCCACACGGAATCGTTGCGCAATGAGCACCGGGCACCCGAACGAGCTCTCGACTGCGTCGAAGGACAGGCGCGCGAGCCGCTGGCACCAGACGCTCTATCGCGTGAGGGTGCCGTTCTCGCTGCTCGGCGCCCTGCTCTTCCTGTCGATGGGGGCGGACGGGGTGGACCGGCGTCGGGCGCTCGGCTGTGCCGCCGTCTTCCTGGTCTGGCCCCATGTCTGGCTTCTCCTCGGGACGCGCTGGTTTCGTCGGCGGCGCGACGCGTTCTGGCTCAACGCGGTGGACGGTCTGCTGTGGGTGCTGATCCCGGCGACCAACTGGGCGCTGCCGCTGGTGAACCTCGGCGTGACGGTGCTCGCGATCAACACGATCATGACTGGTGGTCCGGCGCTGCTGAAGAAGGCGGTGCCCTTCGCGCTGGTCGGGCTCGCGAGCGGTGCGCTGATCTTCGGCCTCCCACAGCACCCGCTGGCCTTCTCGGGTCGCACCTGGATGCTCTCGGCTCTGGCGGTGGCCATCGAAGGGATCCTCGCGGCGACGGTTGCCTACCGCGCGTTCGACCTGCTCGAGAAGACCAAGTCCGAGCTGGCGCAGCTGAATCAGGTGCTCGATCAGAAGGTGGCCGAGCGCACGGCTTCCCTCGCAGCGACCAACGCGGCGATCTCCCGCTTCGTCCCCTCGGAGTTCCTGCACGCGCTGGGGCACGAGGACGTCACCACGACGAAGCTGGGAGACGTCGTCGAGCGTCGGATCACCATCCTGTTCGCCGATATCCGCAACTTCACGAGCATCTCCGAGCACTACACGCCGCAGGAGACGTTCGACTTCCTGAATCGTTGCCTGTCGAAGATCGGGCCGCACATTCGTGCTCAGTCCGGGTTCATCGACAAGTACATCGGCGACGCGGTGATGGCGCTGTTTCCGGACGCTGCGGAGGACGCCGTGCGGGCGGCGCTCGCGATGCAGCGGGAGGTTCGCCGCTTCAACCTGGAACACCCAAGCGACGTCCCGCTGGAGATCGGCATCGGGATCCACCAGGGAGCGGTGATGATGGGCACCATCGGTGAACGAGAGCGCTTCGAAGCGACCGTGATCTCCGATGCGGTGAATCTCACTGCGCGGTTGGAGGGGCTCACGAAGCAGCTCGGCTGCACCATCCTGGTGAGCGGCGACGTGGCCGCGGAGCTCCCCGAAGCCATGCGCGGCGACTCGCGCCTGATCGGGCGCTTCGCCGTCAAGGGCAAGCGGCGGCCCGTCGAGGTGCACGAGATCTTCGAGGCGGATCCCGACGACTCTCGCGTGAGCAAGCGCGCTTCCCAGCCGCGGTTCCTGGCGGCCATCGCCTGCTACCAGGACGGTGACGCGCAGGGAGCCGCGGCCGAATTTCGACACCTTGCGGAAACGATGCCGAGCGACGGCCCCACCAATTTCTGGCTCTCCCGTCTCGACCAGGTGCTCGCCGACGTGCGTGCCCATGACGCGCTCGGCGTGATCGCGCTGGACCAGAAGTGAGCCGGTCGGCACTCGACGCGGCGACCGGTGGAAGCGCGCAAAGGCTGCTCAGCGGAACATCGCGCGAAACACGCCGGTGCGCGCCAGGTAGAGGTTGGTGACCAGCTGAAGCACCAGGGGCGTGGCGATGGCGAGGGCGGTGTGTAGCGCCGGCAGGCTGTCCGCCGGGGCGAAGGCGGTGACGGCGCCGCGAGCGGTGGCGTCGAACAGCAGCCCGCCGATCCACATCCAGGAGACGGCGCGCCAGCGCTGACGAAACTTCGGGCGCTCATCCCACAGCTGCTCGAGGCGCTCCCGACGCTGGGGCAGCAGCTCGAGGGCGAAGCGGAACGCCAGCGGCTGACGCGCGAAGTGGGACGCTGCCATCCAGAGTGCGATCCCGAGCGGCACCAGGGAGCCAGCGAGGAACAACGTGCGCGGCGACTGACCAAGCAACACCGCGACGCCGCCGAGCAGGAACAGTACACCCGCGAACACCGCGATCCAGTCGAGGCGCCTGCGCCGCACGTAGCGCACCACCGCGACCGTCGCCGGCAACACCCCAGAGCCCACCAGCGCGAGCGCCGTTCTCACCCCCAGCCCGCGCAACCCATAGAACACGAGCGCCGGAGCGATCAGCTCCGCGATCAAGTGCGCAGCGAGGTGGCCTCGTCTTGTCGCTGTGGGTTGGATCCAGGCTCCTTTGGGGGTGAGGGTGAGCTGGGGCACAGTGTGGATCGTCGGTGCTGTGTGTCGAACGCGGTGTTGTTGGCAGCGTGTCGAGACGCCATAGTCTGCGCGCGATGGCTGGCACGTTCGACGACGCACGACTCACCTACGGGATCACTCCCCCCAAGATCGCGTACTCCGAGGAGAAGCGCCCGCAGACGGCGGCGCTGCAGAGCGCGCGGATCGCGGCGCTGCCGATTGACGCGCTGGTGGTCTACGACCTTCAAGACGAGTCGAGTCGCACCGACGCGAAGCGCCCGTTCCCGTTTCTGCGAGCGATCGATCCGCTGAGCTACGCCTACGAGTACCTTTCGGGCGTGCCTCAGAAGAAGATCGTCTACCGCTCCGTCTCGACGCTGACGCGGGAGGAGCTGGTCGGGTGGCTGCGTCGACTCGACGAGCTGGGCGGCGCGGCGGTGCTCGTGGGCGCGCCGTCGCAGAGCGAGTCCGTGAAGCTGCGGTTGCCGGACGCGTACCGCGTGCGTCTGGACGAGGCAGCCGGAGTGCCGCTGGGTGGCGTGGTGATCGCCGAGCGCCACGAGTCCCGGGGAGGGGAAGACGAGCGCGTGCTGCGCAAGCTCGATCAAGGTTGCTCGTTCTTCATCTCCCAGGCGGTCTACTCGGTCACCGCCAGCAAGAACCTGCTGAGCTCGCTCCACTACCGCTGCCAGGAGGCTGGGCGGCCAGTGCCGCCGATCTCGTTGACCCTCAGCCCCTGCGGCTCGAAGAAGACCCTCGAGTTCATGAGCTGGCTGGGCGTCTCGGTGCCGCTGTGGCTACGAAACGAGCTGCTCCACGCTCACGACATCCTGGAGAAGTCCGTCGACCTGTCCCTGGCCGGCTTCGAAGAGCTGCTCGATTTCGCCCGCGAGAAGCGCATCCCCCTCGGCTGCAACGTGGAGAGCGTTTCCTTGAGGCAGGAAGAGATCGAGGCGTCGGTGCACCTGGTGCACCGGGTTGCCAGGATCTTGGGGAGAGGGTGAGGCTACGTGCTTGACCAAGCCATGCGGCGCGGACTCTTGGCGTTGTTACTCAGCGCGGGCTGCGCCGCGCAACCAGCGGCTCCGCCTGCCAACTGCCCAAGCGCTCCGGCGGCACCGAGCGCGCCAGCCGCACCAGCTCCCGAGGCAGGCCACCAGAACCCCCTCGTGCTT
>JAGQIY010001005.1 GCA_020430865.1 Myxococcales bacterium | reverse complement strand
GATCAAGCGCCAAACCTCAAGGTCGCTAGTAGTAACACGCGCGCGCCGCCCTCGCTCGCAATCCGCCCCGCTTTGTCCCTGTACGGAAACGACACACCCTGGGCGCCTCATCGCGCTGGCACACGCGTGGAACCGCTCCCGTTTCCAACCAAACAAACACTGAGAAGGTGTACCTTCGGGAGATGAAATGCGAGCGATTCTCAGCCTGGTTGATCGCGATTTGCTTGAGCTGGGTGAGCTGCTCCTCGGAGTCGGCTTCCGATACGGAAAATGCGGACGCTTCGGCGGGCTCGGCATCAGGAGGCGGCGGCGCTGGCGGAGGAGGCGCTGGGGCGAGCGGCGACGGTGGGGCTGGCGGCACCAACGGCGGGAGCTCGGGTGCCGCCAATGGCGGAAGCGCGGGCGGCGCGAGCGTGGGCGCCTGGGCCCCCCAAGCGTGGGAAGACTGCGAGGCAAACGGCCGCGCCGTGAGCGCTGGACCACAGGACTACCACGACGTCCTGGACGGCTTGATGCCTGGAGACGTTCTCACGCTCGCTGCAGGAGACTACGACCGCGGACTCCCCATCCGGGTGTCGGGGGAGCCCGGCAGATGCATCGTGATCCAGGGCGCAGCCACGGGTGGCACCCGCGTCCTCGGCAGCGACGCCTTCAACCTGGTTGCGCTGTATGGGGCGAGCTACGTCAAGATCCGGAACCTGGTGCTGAGCGGCGACGGCAAGGCCGGCTTTGGCGTTGCTTCTCAGGGGAGCGACCCGGTTCACCATATCCTCGTAGAAAATCTCGAGCTCTCGGGCTTCGACGCGGACCAGCAGATCGTCGGCATCTCGACCAAGACTCCAGCCCACCACTGGGTGATCCGCGGCAACCGCATCGCGGGCGCGGGCACTGGGCTGTACCTGGGCAACTCCGACGGCAGTCTGCCCTTCTACGCGGGCGTGATCGAGTTCAACAGCGTGCGGCAGACGACGGGCTACTCGATGCAGATCAAGCACCAGAGCGCACGCCCGAATGACGTCCCCGACGGCGCGGAGACGCTCATCCGCTACAACGTCTTCAGCAAGGACAGCCAGAGCTCCAGCGGTGGCTCGGCCCGGCCCAACCTCCTGCTCGGCCACCAGCCAACCAGCGGGGTTGGCGCGAATGATCGCTTCGTGGTCTACGCGAACTTCCTCTACGATAACCCCACGGAAATGTTGTTCCAGGCCGAGGGCAACCTCGTCGTCTTCAACAACCTGTTCGTCAACCCGAGCGGTGGCGCCGTGACCATCCAGCCGCACAACGCCACGCCACGACAGGTCGACTTCTTCTTCAACACCATCCTGGCGAGCGGCATGGGCCTGCGCATCACCGGCGGCGACAGCGCGTTCACCCAGGAGGCAACTGGCAACGCGAGCTATGGTCCCCAGCCCTACTCCGTTACCAGCGCTCGAGACAACGTGGAGGGAACGCTCGCCGACGCCGCGCAAGCGTTCGCTGCCGCGAGCAGCCTCGCGCTCCCCGGCCTCGACTTACATCCTCGGGGCAACGCACTCAGCGGAAGCGCAATCTCAGCCTCGGAGCTCCCCACCGGGGTCGACGCCAGCGTCGACTTCGACGGGGTGACCCGAGACTTCACGCGGCGTGGCGCCTATGCGGGCCCCGCGCCCGCTGGAGCCTGGAAGCCGAGCCTCGACGCGCAGAGCTACTGACGTCTAGCGCCCCCCAGAACGCTTCTTCAGGGACAGCCGAGGCTTCGCCTTGGACTTCGCGGGTCGATTCTTGGCGTCGGGCACGAGCGTCGACGGCTTCGCCCTGGGCTTCTTCGCAAGCTTGTTCGTGGGTGAGGCGCGACCGCGGTCACTGTTGGCCGACCTACGCCCGCCCTCGCCCGACGCCGCGCGCCCGCTGCGCGCCTCGGGGCGGCCAGCTGAGTGCTTGCCCAGCTTCTTTCCGCGCGGCTTGATTTCGCGTGGCGAAACCCCGTCGCTGGCCTCGCTCCCCCAGGCAGCGACACGTCCTCGCACCACGCGCTCTGGCGGCTTCGGGAGGCGCAAACGGGTCTCGTCGGGCCAGTCCAGGCTGACGCTTCCCAGCCGACCTTGACGAAGGTCCGCCAGGAACACTCGCGCCGCCTTCTCGCGATCCACCTCTCCCCCCTTGAGCAGGCATCCGCGGCGCTTGCCGAGTTGCTCGAGCAGCGCGAACGTGTCGATCCCGCGTTGACGCTCGAAGGCCCCGACGACGTCGAAAGCGCCGAGCAGGTCCAGGCTGCCATCGCCCTGGTCAGCGTCCGAGACGCCTGGCCGCGTCCCGCTCTCCGTTTCCCTCGCCCCCGAACCCTCCACCTTCGCTTGATCGAGGGAGAGCTCGTAGCGCGCACGCAACTCCTCGGGATAGCGTTCCGCGAGCAGACCCAGGCCGTAGCGGGCCACCGCCTCGACGTCTATCACCGCTTCTCGGATCGCACCGCTCAGGGCAAGTCGAGTAGCGCCCTCTTGATCCTCGAGGCGCGGCCAGAGCACGCCGGGGGTGTCCATGATCAGCACGTCGTCGCTGGCTTCAGTCTGCTGCTGACGCTGGGTCACGGCGGGGCGGTCCTCCACGGCTGC
This sequence comes from Myxococcales bacterium, assembly GCA_020430865.1. The sequence goes on along the minus strand of JAGQIY010001005.1, from coordinate 3,176 downwards.
CACCTTGCGCCCGGCGAGGCTGTTCATCAGCGTGCTCTTGCCGACGTTCGGAATCCCCACCACCATCGCGTAGGTGGGTCGACCTACTTTTCTACGCGGTAATGCAAGCTTGCGACACGCGCCGAGCACCCGGGCGGCGTCACTCTTCCGGCTGCCGACGATGGCCAACGCCGGCTTGCCCTGCGACTCGAAGCGCTCCAGCCAGCGGGCCGTGGCTCGCGGATCGGCGAGATCGCTCTTCGCCAGTACCCGCACGACGGGGACCCGCCCCGCGAGGCGCTCGAGCATCGGGTTCTGGCTGGACCGCGGCAGCCGCGCGTCGAGCACCTCCACGACGACGTCGGTGCGGCGCATCGCCCCGCGCATCTCGCGCCGGGCCTTGTTCATGTGCCCGGGGAACCAGTTGATTCTCATGATCTGAAGGCGAGACTTGGCAGAGCGGGTTGCTTCGCTGCCACGACCAAGTAGACGCGACAGCCAGCGGACGGGTGGTCGCTGAGTGACCGTCCCAGCGGGGCTAGTGAAGCAACGGCGCCAGGCTACGCAAGCCCGATCTGACCTCGAACGTCTTGCGTGGACGCGGAGCCAGCCACGCAGACAGCGCATGCGCTTCGGCGGCGCTCAGATCGGCGAACTCGAGTGCCATCCCGAGTGCAGGTGCCCTCGGCTTGCGTCGGCGCTCGACGCGCTGAACCTGGGCGAACACGCGAACCTCCCCTGCGTCCCAACCCGAGAGGGGCTGAAAGCAAAGCACCACGTCGTCACCTCGGTTCAGGGGCTCGCGAGTCTCGAGCCAGACGCCGACGTGGCTCAGGTCGGTGGCCCAGATCAACAGCGGGTCGTCGCTGTGGCTCGAGATGAGCTCGCAGGGTAGCTCCACCTGGTGGCGTACGCCGCGCCGATAACCCTTTGAATTTCTTCTAGCTTGAGTCACTGCCGCCTCCATCGCGCACATTGTACTACATGAACCTACCCACCTGGAAGATTCGCGGCTTGTGACTTCGCGCCGGTTCGGTAACCAATCACTGAAGTGGAGCAGGAACCTGGAGTCTATGTGGTGCCGGAGCCCGGAACGCGCGTGCTGCGCGTGATCCGCAACCCCGTGCCGTACGCGAGCGTGTCGGAGCTGGTGCGAGTGCTGGACGAGATCGATCACCAGCTGGCCAGCGTTGACCGCGCGACCCACGCGCTGCTGATCGACATGCGCCGCGTGCAGGGGCGCACGGAACCTGATTTCGAGGCAGCGTTTCGTCACTGGCGGATGCGCCTGATCAAGGGCTTCGCCAAGGTCGCCGTGCTGCTCGAGACCGAAGCGGGCGTGGCGCAGGCTCAACGCTACATCAAGCAAGACCAGCTACCCACTCGCGTGTTCCTCGACGAAGCGGATGCCCTGGCCTGGCTGGAGACGGCCGATGAGTAGGTTTCCTCGAGGAATTGTGATTGGCAGCCTCGCGCTCGCGGCCCTGGGCGCGGGCTGCTCCAGTGACGCCGGGGGCGGAGGCGCGGGCGCTGGAGGGCAAGCGAGCGGCGGAAGCGCCGGATCCATGGCGGCGGGCACCGGCGGCGACGCGGGCAGCGGAGCCTCAGCGGGAAGCGCGTCCGGTGGCAGCGCCGGCGCAGCCGGTGGGGGCGGAGCAGCAGGCGGAAGCGGCGGCGGCGCAGGCGCGGGTGGCTCGGGCGAGGCGATCTGCGATCCGGGCATCAGCTATGGCGCACCTCTGCCGAGCAACACCACGGCGCAGCTCATCGCTGGCGGTTACCATTTCCTGGAGGGACCGGTGTGGTCCACGGCGCTCTCGGCCTTGTTCTTCAGCGACATGGACTTCGGCGCCGCCGACTCGCAGGGCGTCCCGCCGTCGATCATCTACCGTCTGGACTCGGGCTCGAGCACGCCGCAGGTGTTCATCGACACCATCGGCTGCAACGGCAACGCCGTCGACCCGGATGGGCAACTCGTCTCCTGCACTCATGACACGCGGAGCGTCTCGCGCATCGATCCAGTCACCAAGCAGCGCACGCTGATCGCAGACCAGTACGAGGGCAAGGCGTTCAACTCACCGAACGACGCGATCGTGCGCAGCGACGGCACGATCTACTTCACCGACCCCAGCTGGCAGCTCGGCACTCGCACACCGGAGATCGGGTTTCGCGGCGTCTATCGCATCGATCCTCAGGGCAACGTGAGCCTGGTGAGCCAGGACCTCGTCAGCCCCAACGGTGCTGCCCTCTCCCCCGACGAGAGCACGTTGTACGTCGCAGACGACAACACCGGAAACGTTCACCGCTTCAGCGTGGGCACGGACGGCACCACGAGCGGTGGAGGTGTGTTCGTCACGGTGAGCGGGGCCGATGGGATGGCAGTCGACTGCGCGGGCAACCTCTATGTCACCGCGCAGAACGGTGTGCGCGTGTTCGAGCCAGGAGGCAGCGAGCTGGGGTTGATCAGCGTCGCGGAGAAGCCCGCGAACACCACCTTCGGCGGTGCGGCTCACACGCGTCTGTTCATCACGGCGCAGACCGGACTCTACGCCATCGATCTCCAGGTTCCTGGTCTGCCCTGAATCGACCTACTCCCCTGGCTCGAGCTTCTCGACCAAGAGGCGCGCGAGCCAGCGCCGGAAGCGGGTCGAGGCCGCGGGGTCGTCGCCGAGCCCCGAGCTCTGCCGCAGCGCGCGACCGAGCAACGCTTCACCCATGATGGCGTGCGTCGCCAGCACACAGGTGAAGAGCGTGTCCTCGAAGTGGGGCGCTTTGATTCCATGCGGTAATGCTTCGAGGCGCCGCGCGTGGACCACCTCGGCCACCTGGCGCATGCGGCCTTGATCCATGGCGTCGGCCACACCGCTCAAGCTGAGCCAGGCAATGATGCGGGCATGCCCGGCCGTCTCCAGGGTCTCCGCCATGGCGTCCAGGATCTCGACGCTGGATGCTTCGCTGGCCTCCGCGTGACTCAGCACCTCGAACAGCTCACCGTGCAAGCGCTCCAGCGCCTCTTGCACCACTGCCTTCAGCAGCTCCTCCCGACTACCGAAATGGTGGAGGATCGCCGGGTGACTCACACCGACGTCGCGTGCGATCTCCGCCAGGCGGATACTGGCAGGCCCCGAGGCGCGGAGCTGCTCCACCGCCGCCGCCAGAATCGCCTGGCGCGCCTCCTCCGCCGTACGGCGGATGCG
>JAGQIY010001004.1 GCA_020430865.1 Myxococcales bacterium | reverse complement strand
TGAGGAGCTGCTCCCTCGCGCGTCTTCTCGACCGGCCCCCGCACCGTACGAGAACTGCCCCTCGTTCGTGGAGGATCCTGCGGGCCAGCTCAGCGACGCGCCACCCAACGCGACCTTCGACAAGCAGTACACGGCGTACACCCGCAAGCGCATGCCGCCAGGGCATAGCTGCTGTTACTCGTGGTGCTCGCGGCTCTCGGTGATCGATCCGGCGAGCTTCGACGCCTACGCGGGCTGTAGTAGCGCCCTGGCGATCCGGGAGACGCTGTGTGTCGAGTCGCCGGAGTCGGGGACCACGCAGCCGGCACCCCAGCCCTTCGACGCCTGCCCCACGGCGATTCAACCTCCGGCGGGCGCCTCATTTTCAGTTCCGCAGGGAGCCATCTTCGACCTGGAGACGTCGACTCAGAAGCGCTCCCAGGGGTTCAATCAGTGCTGCTACAGCTGGTGCTCCATCGCTCCCGGGGCCACGGGCGTCCAGGGGCAGCAGTAGCCGCTCAGCGGACCCGAGCGGCGAGATCAGCTGCAGACGCGGTTGCGGCCGGACGTCTTGGCTCGATAGAGCGCCTCGTCGGCGCGCTTGAAGAGCTCGAGGGGGGCCTCTTGCTGCCCCGGCGCCCGGGTTGCCGCGCCGACGCTGATCGTGACCGGGATCAGCTGGTTCTGGAACTGGAATTGCTGGGCCTGGACGGCGGCGCGCAACCCTTCGGCGACACCGAGGGCAGGGCGGTGATCGGTGTTCAGGAGCATCACGGCGAACTCCTCACCCCCAACCCTACCAAGGAGGTGCTGGGCGGGGATGGCCGCGCGCGCCGTGGCGGCCAACTGACGCAGGACGGCGTCCCCGGCTGCGTGACCATGGGTGTCGTTGATGCGCTTGAAGTGGTCCACGTCGAACACGATCACGCTCACCGGCTCTCCCCCAGCGCCGGGACGGCTGAGTTCGCTGGCGAGGGTGTCGTTGTAGTGTCGCTTGTTGCTGACGCCCGTCAGACCGTCGATGGTCATCAGGTCGTAGATTTCCTTGTGGTATTGAGCCTCGATGTTGTTGCTGTCGAGGAACTTCATCAGGATCTTGCCAACGCCGACGCGGTCGCCGTCTTGCAGGCGATGGGTGGCGACGCGTCGATCGTTCACGTAGGTGCCGTTGGTGGAACCCAGATCCTGGATCTGGTAGATGCCCGCCACCGACTCCACGCGCGCGTGGCGGCGGCTGATCATGTCGCTGTCGAGGTGCACGCTGCACGCCGGATCACGGCCGATGACGATCGGCTGTTCGAGGTGGATCTGGGTGCCGATCTTGGGGCCGACGATCACGACGAGGCAGGCCGGCCCCGCCCGGTTGGGACGTGGCGAGTCCGAGCTGCGCACCACGCGGGTGGCGGCGAGATCGGCTGATCGGGGTGGCTGTTCCGAGGGCGGGCCTTCAGGCATCTCCCCAATATTGCCCGTCCCCGGATCGGCTGTCCATCGCACCGAGGGGTCGGTCTGCTGGAGCCGGCGGCGGCGCTTGTGATTTCTCGCCAGGCGAGGCATGTGCGGTGGTCAGCATGACCACCAGCACCGACTCGTCGCCCGTCACTTTGGGGACGCCGTACTACCCCGGCGCCACCAAGCTACTCTTGCTCGGCTCGGGTGAGCTGGGACGGGAGGTGGCGCTCGAGGCCATGCGACTCGGAGTCGAGGTCGTGGCTTGTGACCGCTACGAACACGCGCCGGCGATGCAGTTTGCCCAGCGGAGCCACGTGATGGACATGCTCGACCCCGCCCAGATCCGCCGCGTAGTCGACCAGGAGCGGCCCACACTGATCGTGCCCGAGATCGAAGCCATCGCCACGGATACGTTGGTGGAGCTGGAGCGCGAGGGCTGGACGGTGATCCCCACCGCGCGCGCGACGCGGCTGACCATGGACCGCCAGGGGATCCGGACCCTCGCTGCGGAGGAGCTCGGGCTGCCGACCGGCGCGTATCGCTTCGCAGAGAGCCTGAGCGAACTGCAGACCGCCGTCGAAGAACTCGGGCTGCCCTGCGTGGTCAAGCCGGTGATGAGCAGCTCCGGCAAGGGCCAGTCGACCATCCAGACCGCAGCGGACGTGGAGCGCGCGTGGGAGTACGCCCTGAGCGGCTCCCGGGGGAAGTCCACACGCATCATCGTGGAGGCGTTCGTCCAGTTCGACACGGAGATCACGTTGTTGACGGTGCGCACGAGGAGCGAGGGGACGCTCTTCTGTCCGCCGATCGGTCATCGCCAGGAGCGCGGAGACTATCAGGAGTCGTGGCAGCCCGAGGCGCTCAGCGCGGTCGCGCTGGAGCGCGCGCAGAAGATCGCCGAGCACGTCACGGGAGCGCTCGGGGGCCTGGGCCTGTTCGGGGTGGAGCTGTTCATCCGAGGGGACGAGGTGTTGTTCAGTGAGGTGAGCCCGCGGCCGCACGACACCGGAATGGTCACCCTCGCGACGCAGGACATGAGCGAGTTCGAGCTGCACGTCCGCGCCATCCTGGGCCTGCCCATCGGTCGCATCATCCAGCGCGCGCCGGGTGCCTCCGCAGTGATCCTCGCGGAACGAGCGGGGATCAACCCTCGCTTCGTCGGCGTCGACGCCGCGCTGAGCGACCCACGCAATCGCTTGCGGCTGTTCGGCAAACCGGACACGCGTAAGTTCCGCCGCATGGGCGTCGTGGCGACGTACGGCGACGACGTCGCCGAGTGTCGCGAGCGAGCGCAGGCCGCCGCGGCCAAGGTGCGCGTGGAAGTCGACGAAGCCTGAACCCGGTCTTCGAGCCTGACGGTCGAGCTGCGAGGCGAATCCATGGTTCGCCGACCAGTTCAACCCGGCGTTTCCTCGTCTCGAGAGCCGCACCAAGGCAGCGAACGACGCAGAAAGGACACTTCTAGCGGCGTGCGCGACGTGTCGCGCGCTCGAAGCCCGGAGGCTCCACGCACTTCGCTGCCGGTCGCGCGAAGAGGAACCCTTGCATCAGATCACAGCCGCAGGCGAGCAGCGTCTCCCGCTCGGCTTCCGTCTCGACGCCCTCGACCACGACCTGCGTCCCCATCTCACTGCACAGCTGCACCATCCCGGCGACCAGGCGCTGCTTCACGGGGTGCTCGTGGATCTGACGCACCAGCGACATGTCCAGCTTCGCGACGCTTGGGGTGAGGTGCGCGAACGAGGACAGGCCCGCGTAGCCAGCGCCGAGGTCGTCCACCGCGACCCGATAGCCGTGGTCCTTCAGCACCCGAGCGCGCGCGGCGACGTCGCCCAGATCGTCCAGCGCGCGGCGCTCCGTCACCTCGAGCACGATGCGCTCCGCGTGCATCGCGAACGGATCACTCGGGTCCAATAGGTGATCATCGAAGATCTCTCGTGGGTGGAGGTTCACGAAGAGCGGCGTGTCGTCGGGGAGGTGCTCGAGCGCCGTGATGGCGCGATAGCGAATCGTGCGGCCCAGCTCGAACACGCGGTTCAGGCGCTCGGCTGCCTCCAGCAGGCCCTGAGGTCCGGAGAGGTGAGGGGAGGAGGAGCGGCAGAGCGCCTCATATGCCACCACCCTCTGTTCCCGCAGGGAAACGATTGGCTGGTAGGCCATCCACAGGCCATCGAGCGCCTCCGCGAACACCACCTCGAGTCCGCCTCGGTCACCCGCGCCTTGGTTGAGCCCCATCAGCTCCATCGCGTCACGCTTCAACTTTGCGAGCCGGTTCAGGCGCGCGGCCTCCTCCACGGCCTGCTTGAAGCGGACCGGATCCAGTGGCTTGTACAGGTAGCGGAGCGCACCGTGCTCGACCGCCTCGACGGCGGTCTCGACGCTTGGGCTGGCGGTGACCAAGATGACGGGGACGTCGAGGTCGCGGCGCCGCACCTCGCGCAGCAACGAGACGCCGTCCATGTTGGGCATGCAGACGTCACTCACGATGACGTCGTAGTCATGGGCTGCGAGCAGCTTGGTCGCGGTTTCGCCGTCTCGGGCGAGGTCGCACACGACACCGGGGCCCTGAAGGACCCGCTGGTGAGCGCGCAGCAGCGCGGGCTCGTCGTCGACCAGCAGCACACGGAGCTGGACGGCCTCGCTGGGTTTCGCGGCGGCAGGCCTGATCGGGGGGAGGGCCGAGCTGGCAGGCGCTCGACCGGCCACCTGACGCACTCCGCTGCTTCGGTACTCGCCCGCAGGAGCTGCGACGTCGCCACGCAGCGCCCGTCGGGCGCCAGAGTGCTGGGTGGAGCGGGGAGCAGGGGCCGCGGGTCGGGTCGGGGGTTCTTCGAAATCCCCACGCCTGCGCTTGCCGGACTTCAGCCGCTCCCTCGACGTTGCCTGCTCGGTCTCTTCGTCGTCCTTGGAGCGTCGATCGTTCACCACCAACTCCTCATACTGCCCGAAGCGTCGCTCCTGCGCCACGCGAATACCGGGTGCGCGCGAGGGCTTGTAACCAGATTGACCACCTTGGGCGCGTTCTCGCGGGTCTTGCTCGAGGTCGTCTCGGATGGCCCGTCGCACGCCGCTCCTGGCAGTTTCGCCACGCGGGCTCTTCGTGGACGCCGTTTCCGGCGGGGGTCGCCGAGCGATCTGTGCGAAGCGTTCTGCTGACATCGTCTCTCATCCTCCAACGCCGTCTCATGCTTCGACGTGCTCCATCGCAGGTCGCCACTGCACGGCCCGTGCCGCCCGGAAACCGCGCTCGAGCGTCATGGGCTTGACGTTTTCTCGGAGTATTCGCGGGTTTTGGTAGCTTCTCTGGCGCCAGCGCGCACCCCCTCGTCGCACTCCACGAGGGGATTTCCTCGCATCGATCCGCGCTTCTCGGCAGGTCGCGGTGGCGCGCCGCCGGCGACGCCCCAGGTGTCCATACCCGCCAGTCGTGGCGCCGCTGGACGGCCATCTCGGCCATGGGTCGTCGAAGACTGGGTGGCGCGGGTCGGCGTGCACCCGCCCATCGCGGCTACAGAGGTCCTTCCGGGACGCCGTTGATGAACTGATAGACGTATGGGTTGCTGCTCGTTCGAGCCTCCTCCCAGGTGCCGTCGAAGATCAGCTGTCCACGATACATCATGCCAATGCGGTCGGTCACGGGGAGCAGTCGGTCCAGGTCGCTGGAAACCATGATCACCGTGGCGTTGGCGGAGCGCTGTTCCGCGCGGAGCAGATCGAAGATCTTCTGGCTGGTCACCGGGTCCAGGCCCGCCGCAGGTTCGTCGTAGAGCACGATCGGCGCCTGAGCGATGGTGGCCCTGGCCACCCCCACTCGCTTCTTCTGTCCACCACTCAGGCCAGCCGGAAGGCGATCTTCGAAGCCCGGCAGAGACACGCAGCGCAGGCGCTCGGAGATGCGTTCGGTGATCTCTTCTTCCGCGAGGTCGAAGAGCTGACGTAGCGGGAAGGCGATGTTCTGACCCACCGTCATGAAGTCGAACAAGGCGTTGTTCTGAAACAGCATGCCGATGTTCTTGCGGAACTCCTGCAGCTCCAGCTCGCTCATCGAGAGCACGTTCTTGCCGTCGATCAACACCTGACCCGAGTCGGGGCGGATGAGCGCCGTGATGATCTTGAGCAGCACGCTCTTGCCGCTCGCTCCAGGTCCGACCAGCCCGTAGAGACACCCGCTCGGCACGTCCAGGTTGATGTTGCGGAGCACTGGACGATCGAAGGACTTGGAGATGTTCTCGAGGCGGATCATCTACTCGGCTGACTGTCTGCCATCCGCGTGGCGGATGCTCTCGAGGTCGGCGCGGAGCTGCCGTAGCCGGCTGGTGAGGAACAGCAGTAGCCCCAGGAGCAGCAGATTGGCGACGACTGCGATGCCCACTCCCAGCCGCAGTGGCAGCATCGACGACCGGGTGGCCGTGACTGGGCCGAATCGCGCCAGCTCGCGCTCTGCCGCAGGAGCGGGCTCCGGCACGCTGCTGGAGACCACGGCCACTTGATCCGGCTCGAGCTCTGGCACCGCTCCGGCCACCAGGCGCTTGACCTCGTCGCTGGCGATTGGCGGGGTGGCTCCTCGGTAGCGGATGAGCACGCTCGCGGTCGGCTTGTGCGTCTGATCGTCGGTCTGTAGCGGGTCGCGCCCCATCACCGCGAGATGCACGCGCGCGCTGAGCACCCCGTCGACCTCACGCAGCGAGCGCTCCAGCTCTCCGGCAGTTCCCGCGATCAATCTCGCCTGCTCCGAGCTGCGGCTCGGCACCAGGCCGCCCTGTCCCAGCGAGTCCAGCACGCTCGGCGTGTCCGGCGCTGGCAGGTTCTCTCGGGTCAACACGGAGATCGCGGTGGAGGCGTCGTCGCGCGCCACCAGGACGCGGTAGCGGCCTTCGGATTCGGGGTCCCGCTCCTTGTCCGCGACGACGCCTTGCTCCTCGAGCGCCACGACGATGCGGTTGGCGTTGGTCTCCTCCAGGCCGCCCGCGACCGGTACGGAACAGGCGCACGCGACGAGCAACGTGACGAACAGAGCCACGCCCCGCACGCCGCTCGAGAGGCGCGCCAGCGCCGCCTTCGCGTCTAGGCGAGGGGCGGGGTTCCCTGCGGTTGAGGTGAGCGTTTCAGGTGGCAGCATCGCGCGGGAGTCACTCGGCCGCGAACGTGGTGCGCGCGACGTCGAGCTTGGGGTTCGAGGGGAAACTCATACCCCGAACCCTCGAGGCGATACAGCTCGCAATGCCCGCGTTGTGCGGCTTGGTCGTCACCGTCACCCCGACCGCGCGGCCGTTCTGCACGGCAGCGCACACGTTGACCGCCATGCTGGCGGGGGCGCCGCAGGCAGAGACGTAGCTGCCGTTGTTGAGCACCGACGCGTACTGACCGCGCGTGATGTCTGCCTGGCCCTTCTTGTCGCCCATGTTGAGGACCTCGTTGTAGGCGGCCACGGCGCCCTCGCAGCTGCCGCCGCCGGACACCACGGGCGTGCCGTCAGCGCCCATGCTCGCGCCCCTGGCGCCGGTCTTTCGCATCTTCTTCGGGTCGATCTTCAGGCCGCCCTGAGTCTCGATGTTCGTGACGCTCTCCCCTTGAACGGCGACGGTGTCGTCCTTCGAGCCCTGCTGCTTGAGCAGCCACACCACCATCACCGCGAGCAGCACGCCGACCACCGCGATGCCTGCGATGGCCTTGCTGCGAGTCGACTTCTTCTCCTCGACCACGACCTGCTCGATCGCAATTTTTTCCGCCTGGATATCACGATGAAGGCGGGCGTGCTCTGCGAACGGCGCGAACTCCTCCCAGTCGCGGATCTCCCGCTCATCCTTGGAGAAGGCGTCCCGCAGCACGTCGTCCTCGACGAACGAGTTGGTGGCGATCTGTTGCAAGAGCTCGACGGCGGAGAACGGGCCGTGATCCATGCCGTCCTTGACGACGACCCAGCGCGGGCGCCTGTCTGCCTCGAGGCGGGCCTTCAGCGCCGACAGCTCGTCGTGAGAGTCTGGTCCACGCTGGCTCGGTGCTTCCGCGACCGCGACCTCGTAGGGGGATGCGGCGGCGCCGCTGGGAGGTGGCGGGAGCATGGACAGCGAGACGTCCACATCCATGTCGCCGTCGTGGTCCAGGTGGGACTCGTCCGCAGGCGGAGGCGCGATGCTGCCGCTCGGCGCGAGGTGGTGGATGGCTTGTGCGAGCGCTCGCAGGTCGTCGGGTCGATGCGCGGGATCCGCGACGAGCGCCTTGCCCAGGATCACCTCGAGCTCGGGGGGCAGCGTCGGGACGATGGCGCTCGGCCGCTGCATCGCAGGACCGACGGTGCCCAGCGTGACGAGCTCGTAGAGCAACGCGCCGAGCGCATACACGGTGGCCCGGGAATCACCTGCGCCGCCGCCCCGCTCCTCGGGGGCCAGGTAGCTCTTGTCCCGCGGCAGCGTGGGAGACTCCGTCTCCGCCGCGAGATCGATGTCGTGCTCGTCTCCGATCAGCACCGACGGATGCACGAAGAAGCGTTCTCCTGCGTCGTGGCGCTCCGCGAGTCGTACCGCTAGCGGAACGATCAGGCCCACGGCCTGCTTGAGTGTCAGTGGCGTACTCTGGGCGCGGCGGGCTTCCAGAAGCGCCCGCAACGTTCCCTGTTTCACGCCGGCCCCCACGGGCAGTGGCGTCCCAACCGGTTCCAGACTCGTCATACTTGGCGGGCAGTGTATCGCACTGCGCCATGAGTCGATACCTGGGACGCGACGCCCAGCCTAGATCGGCGTCTCGTCATCCCTTCGCCCGCCGCGCCAGGGTTCTCGTCGCTTCTTGTATTCGCCACGAACGAACTTTTCCAACACGGGTGCGATGTTGTCGGCGATGTCCGCGTCCCACTCACCCCCGTTGACGTAGTCGAGGGGGCGGTTCTCCGGGCTCAGCAGGGCGAAGCCGGGGATCTTATCCGTGGGGATTCGGAGTCTCTGGAGCTCGAGCAGGTGATCTCGCACATTGACGCGGACGAGGCGGGTGCTCGCCAGGGCGCGCTGGAGCCTCGGATCGGGCAACGCTGCCGCCACGCCCTGACAGGGCTTGCAGGCCGGCACCACGGTCCACAGCACGAGCTTTTGCTTGGCGAGCGTCGCGGCCTTGCGCTGGCGCTCGAGCTCGCCGGACAGCGGGACCACCCCTGGACCGATATCGACGAGCAGGATGTCGCCGACCTGGGTCTCGAGCACGCCCTCGTCGACGCTGCGGTCCGCGGCGACGGGGGGCAGGGTTCCCAAGCCAGGCATCGGCGTTGGCCCAGCGCCAGGGCCCGCTCCGCCGGCCCCCGGAGGCAGTCCCGGAACCACCGGCGGCGGGCTGACGACGACTGGAGGAGCCGCGGCGGCGGAGCTGGCCCGACTCGCGCCGAGGATACCGAGGATCAGCAAGACGCCAGCGATGGCGAGCTGCAGCGACCCCATGATGATGCCCGCCAGGGCAAGCCCGGCACCGCTCTGACGCCCCTCGGAGCGTGCGATCTCGTGGCGCGCGCTCAAGCCGCAGAAGATGGCGATCACGCCGGAGACGACGGGGAAACAGCCGACGTAGCCCAACAAGCCCAGCACCAGCGAGGTGGTGGCGAGGCCGTTGCTGCGGGTGGTGGTCGAGGGCTGTTGACTCACAGGCCCACTATAGCGCGCTCGAACCCTCCCTCGGTCAAGCCACGGCTCAGAATCCCACCACCACCGACGCCCCGATGGTCATCCAGGGGTCGACGCTGGGTCCGTTTTCGCCACGGATCGCGGGAAGTGCACCGCTCACGTCCAGCGACGCACGGGCGTCGGTGCCATCCACGGGGAGCAAGTACTGGAGGCTTCCCCGTAGCAACCCGACCCCTATCGTCTCACCGTCGACGCTGCCATCGGGCTGCGCGAGATCCAGTCGAGCGAGACCCGCGCCCGCGCCGATGATGGGATGCAGTCGCTTGTCGTGACCGAAGTCGAGCCAGAGTTCTCCCGCGTACTGCGCGAGCCCCTGCTCCGCACCGGTCTTCACCCAGGTCCCGCTGAAGCGTACACCCGCCGCGTCGCTGCCCACGTCGATGGTGAGCCCCAGCCCCCCATCCGCACCTGGCTCGCTCAGCCGCAACACCGGACCCACGCCGAAGCGCACGGTGGAGTGGGGATGGTAGAAGGGCTCCTCGAAGCTCGGGGGCGGCGTGGTCTCGTAGTCGCCGCCAACGGCCACCACCGGTTGCCCTCCGGGAGGGTCCGCGAACTGTGCCTGCGCGGCGCTGCTCGAGCCGATCAAGGCGAGGCCCAAGGCCAGCCCGACGAGCGCCCGAGCGCCACGCTCGTTGCTGCGTTTCCTGGCGCGCGCGGCGTATTGCTGAGCTCGGCGCGAGGCGTGATCCGACATCGATACCATGTTGCATCTCCTTGACCGCGGGAGGGTCGAAGCAAGGGCCAGCTTTCTCACTGGGAATGCAGCAAGAACGCGCCAGGCGCCGGTTGCTTACGCTATGTTCCGCTGGATGTGTGCAGACCAGTCTCGTCCTCGCGTGCAGACGCCTGGCCCGCGACCAGCGAAGCCCCTGACGCTCGCGCGTCGGCGCTCGGGTGGCCTCGCGCGCTGGGTCGCGATCGCGCTGCTGGGTGGGCTTGGGCTGCAGAGCGGGCCGGCTCATGCCGCCGCCCCAGACGAACAGCAGGAGGCTAGTCAGGACTCGCCCGGGGACAAGGCCCCCGCGGAGGTGGCTCAGGAGCATTTCCAGGCGGCGCTCACCGCCTACCGTGAGGGAAAATACGAGCGAGCCGTCGAGGAGCTGGAAGAAGCCCTTCGGCTGGATCCCAGCGGAAAGGATCTCGTCTACAACCTGGGACTGGTCCACGAGAAGCTGGGCAACCTCGACAAGGCGCTGTTCTACTTCCGGCGCTACCTCGAGATGGAGAGCGACCCCGCCGAGCGTCAACGGGCGGAGGTCATCGTGCAACGCCTCGCAGGCGCTCAGGAACGCGCACTTCGCGCGGGCTCGGGCGGCGAGGACGCGCCAGAAGGTCCGGGAGGAAGCAGCGACAGCACTGGCCCGCCGGGTGACGGGCGGGTCGGAAAGCTCGACGTGTGGGTCTACGGCACCGCGGGTCTGAGCCTGGCCGCGCTCACCGTCGGGGTGATCTTCGGCGTGCGTGCGCTGCTCAAGCACCCCGGCGGTTCTCCAACGACCGGGCCCGGCGTGAGCGCGGGCGATCTGCAGGACGATGCCGCGAGCGCCCATGACATGGCCCTCATCGCCGACGTCTCCTTCGGCGTCGCGCTGCTCAGCGGGGCAGCGGCGTCGCTCCTCTACTTCGGCCGCAGCGCTGAAGCCGAACCTCGGCTGCGTACCAGCCTCGACGCGATACCGTACGGAATCACCTATCGAGGTCGTTTCTGATGGCGCTCCGCGGGGCCGCGATCTTCGCCCTGGTGAGCTCCCTGGCGGTGGCGGTGGGGTGCAGTCTGGCGCTACCGGGCGAGCTGGATCGCGTCGAGTGCCGGAGCGAGGGGGTGATCGGGCCTCCGGTGTGCGATCCGGGGCAGGTCTGCCTCGACCGCGTCTGCACGGACTGTTCCACCAGTGAACGCTGCGGCAACGGCCTCGACGACGACTGCAACGGGACACCAGACGATGGCTGCGGCGACGCAGGTTCGGGGGATTGGGGGGAGAGCTGCGCCGAGGACGCCGGGTGCAGCCCTGGCTTCCTGTGCGTGGACTCGCACTGCACGCGGACCTGTTGCCGATCGGAGGACTGTGGGCCTGGCTGGGCGTGCTCGAGCGGGGGGCTTTGCGAGGACGGGGCCAAGCTCAATCGCAGCCTGGGGCTGCTGAGAGCGGGCGAGCTCTGTGCGTCGTCGGGCGACTGCCGCAGTGGTGTGTGCGAGAGCGGCCGGTGCATCGACACCTGCTGTGCGCACAGCGACTGTGGTGGCGGACTGACCTGTGCGATCAATCCGAGCGGAAACATCTGTCGCCCGGGTACCGGACTGACGTATGGCTCGACCTGCAGCGACAACGACCAGTGTGCTGCGAACCTGTGCCGAAACGTTTCGACGGGGGTCAAGCTGTGCAGCAGCCCGTGCTGCTCGAGCTACGATTGCGGCAGCTTCAACGTCGCCGGGCTCCGGGTGGAGATGGCGTGTGGTTATCCTTCCGGAGTCGGCGCTGCCTGCGTGGCCGGGAGCTTCGGCACGGGCGCGGTGGGGACCGCGTGCAAGGGGGATGGCGACTGCCGCTCCGGGATCTGCGGAGCAGACGGCGCGTGTAGCGACGCCTGCTGCAGCGACGCGGATTGCCCCGCTGCTGGCTATCGTTGCCGCGCGGATGACATGGGTCGCGGGTTCTGCGTGCGCTGAGCCGTCGCTCGGCGGGCACCTGGTGTTCCTCACCCCCGACCGAGGCAGTGTCGCCTGGCGCCCTGGGATCAGCACCGGCGCATCGGGGCGCGCGGCCGAGAGGGGCTTCGAGGAGGCTTTTTGGGGCGAAACACGAGTCGATTAATGCTCGCGGCTCCGCGTCCGTATGCTGGACGACGGGTATCGAGCGTGCCCCCAGGAAACAATTCTTTCGAGCAAGTGGCCGAGCGGCCGAACTGGCTTGCTTGAACGCCCCGGAGCTGGGTTAATGAGAGGTATCCCCCACCGTTACGGCAGCTTGCAGTCCCCATGACGCGCCCCCCGTCCGACAGCATCGACCCCGACGCGACGGCGCCGCCTCTGAGCGCGCTCGATGGGGTCGTCTGTCCGCTGTGTCACGCCACGGCCCCCCCAGCGTCCGGTGGTCGGCTCGCCCGTTGCCCGACCCACGGACTGGCTCTGGTGAGTCCGGCAGAGCTTCAGCGCTCTGGAGGTGATCCGATGCTCGGGCGGACCTTCGCTGGGCGCTTCGTCGTGCTGAGCAAGCTCGGCGCCGGGGCGATGGGTGCGGTCTATCGGGCTCGGCAGGAGACGGTGGGGCGAGACGTGGCGCTCAAGATCGTGCGCCCCGACAAGGTCTACGATCCCGATACGCGAGCGCGCTTCGAGCGCGAAGCGCGCGCCATGAGCGCCCTGACAAGCCCCCACACCGTCACAGCCTTCGACTTCGGAGCCTCGGATGATGGCGCGTGGTTCCTCGCGATGGAGCTGCTCGACGGGGAGACGCTCGGCGCCCGGCTGAAGCGCGGGGCGATCGGCGTGGTCGATGCGGTGCGGTTGGTTCGCGAAGCGCTCGAGTCGCTCGCGGAGGCCCACGCGAAGGGCATCGTCCACCGCGACTTGAAGCCGGACAACCTGTTCCTGACCCGCACGCCCGACGGCCGTCGCGAGGTGTGCAAGGTGCTCGATTTCGGCATCGCGAAGCTGTTGCGCGACGAGCTCGCGATCGATGCCCTGGAGACGCAAGCGGGGACGGTGTTCGGCACGCCGCGCTACATGTCGCCGGAGCAAGCTCAGGGCAAGCCGCTCGACGCTCGCAGTGACCTGTATTCGCTTGGGGTGATTCTCTACCACGCGCTTGCTGGCCGGGCTCCGTTCGTGGACGACGACGCGGTGGTCGTGATGGCCCGTCACATCAAGGAAGCGCCGCCGCGGTTGAGCGAGGTCGCGCCGGCAGGGCGCATCAGTCCGACCCTCGAGCGGGTGGTGAGCAAGGCCGTCGAGAAGGATCCCGCAGCCCGCTTCCAGAGCGCAGAGGAGTTCTCGCGTGCGCTCGAGGGCGCGCTCGGGGACGCGCTCGCCACGGGGAGTCACTCGGCCAGTTGGGTCGCCACGCCTGGACCTACCAAGCAGCGCTCCCGCGCCGTCTGGATCTTCGCCGCGATCGTCCTCGCGCTGGTCGTGATCCCAACGGCTCTGTGGCTGACGGTGCGCTCCACCGCCGCATCCAACGAGCCAGCGAACGTGGCCGCCGTTGCCTCCGATCCAGAGCCGCTGGCTTCGGTCGAGGCGGTTGTCAGCGAGGAACCCGCGGAGGTCGCGAGCTCTCCAGAAGCAGCGCCCGCGAGCGCCCCGTCGGCGTCGGTGACTCAACCCGCGCACGCCAAGCCCAGGATCTCGCCGAAGCCCGTGGCTGCGCCCCCCGTCAAGCGCAAGTCGGGCGATCGCTACGGGCGCTTCGAGTAGCGCCCGTCGGCATCGGCTCCGATGCACACCACCGAGCGTTCGGTGCGTGGCCTCGCGGAAATACGCTGGGATGGGAGTTGTGCAGTGGAGCCGTCACGTCGAGGCGTCACTTCGCGAAGCGCGGGCTGGGCAACGTCGACGACGCAGCGGCGCTGCGCCTTGCCGAAGCGAAAGAATAAGCCTTCGGGCTCGCCAGATTGGCGGGTTGGCGCGTTGCGGCTGCGTGAGTTTCGGTGGTAGCGTCGCGCGAAATGGATCCGAGGGAGATGGACGCGCTGGTACAGCGCCTCGTTCAGAATCCACACGACGAAGAAGCCATCACGTACGCGCATCATCAGGGTCAACAAGACCCGCGCTCGTACGCCATGCTTCTGGAGCGTGTGGGGCGCACCACCGGCGACGCTTTGTTCGCCTGCCACTGGCTCACTGAGGCGGCGAACGTCTGGGCGACCACGCTGGGCGACGCGCATCGCGCCGCTCGCGCGCTCATGACCGCCATCGATCGCGATCCGACGCAGGCGGCGCCTGCGGAAAAACTCGCGGATCTGTATCGAGAGAAGGGCGACAACAAGGCGCTCGTGGCGCTGCTCGAGCGACGCACCAAGGCGCTCGGGCCGCTCACTGGCCAAGACCCGAGCATGGCCGCGTACGTCGCGGCGATGCACGAGGAGCTCGCGCGCCTGTGGGCCGAGCCGCCCCTGGCGCAAGCCAAGAAGGCCATCGAGAATTACCGCAGGGCAATCGAGCTACAGCCCGGTAGTCAGTACTCCATCTACGCGCTGCGAGAGCTCTACAAGTCCCAGGAGCAGTGGCTGGAGGCGATCCCGCTGTTCGCGATGGAGCAGGCGCTCACCGACGATCCCGAACGGCAGATCGCCCTGTATAGCGACGAAGCCGAGGTCCGGAAGCAAGCCGGTGATGGCGCTGGCTCCAGCATGGCGTTGCGCCACGCCTGGTCCGTGGATCAGGGCCAGGATCCCGCGCTCCGTCAGTCGCTCGCCTCGAGCGTGCTCGAGCGGGTGCAGGCTGGGGACGCCGTGTCCGACGACGAGCGCTTCGAGGCTGCAGGGCTGTTCAACCAGCTCGCCGAGGAGTACGGCGGCGAATACGGCATCTCGTACTCCATCTGCGCGCTCGAGATCGAGCCGGGAGACGACCGCGGGATCCAGCTCGCGATGTTCTATGCGGGACAGGAGGGGCGCGACGACGAGGTTCGGCCGCGAGCCGCGAAGTACCTCACGCTGAACCCGAACGGCGCCATGGCCGCCGAGTGCCAGGCGTACATCGGTGACGTCGACGTTCGCGCCCTGGCGGCGCAGGTGCCGGCGCCCGGTGCAGGAGCGCGCGAGTCCGAGCCAGGGCTCGCGCAAGCTGCGCCCATGGCTTCCACGGGGAAGAGCTCGCGGCGCCTCGAGGTGGCTGATGAAGTCAGCGCCGTGCTGGAAGCCGAAGACGACGAGCCCCTCAGCGACGATTTT
>JAGQIY010001003.1 GCA_020430865.1 Myxococcales bacterium | reverse complement strand
GGGAGCCGCAGTGCTGGGGGCAGCCGCAGTGCTGGGGGCAGCCGCAGTGCTGGGGGCAGCCGCAGTGCTGGCCGTAGTGCAGCAGGCAGCCGCCGACCCGCGAAGCGGACCAAGCGCTGAGTCGCGTCAGCGCTGCTTTGCCTCCGGATCCTGAGTGGTCTTTGGCAGGCTCCAGTCCCAGTCGAAGAAGCCTCCAGCGAGCACGTGGCCGTCGCTCAAGACCTGCTGACCCGCCGCGGGGACCACGCCCTGGTCGAAGACCAGGAAGTCCGGCAACAGCGCCGGTAGCGCGTCAGTGAGGTAGTAGCCCTGGGCAGTGACCGCGTCAGCCACGAGCAAGTAGCGCTCGGGGCTGGCCGGGTTGGGCATCACGTACAGGCAACCCACGTCAGCGCCCGGGAACCGTAGCTCTCCCAGCTCGAGCCCACCTGTTTCCGTGCGGCTCTTCACCCCGAGTCGCGCGCTCACGAGGTTGTCTCGGGCACCACCGATCAAGAACAGGTTGTTGGCGGAGAAATCGGCCTCGGGCAGGTCTCGATCGGCGACCACCGGGTACGAGAGGGTCGCGCTTCCTCGCCCTCCTGCCCAGGCCCGGGCCAGCTCCCACGTGGCGCGGGACGTCTCCTGGCGGCGAGTACCGTATACGAACGTGACCGGCCCCATGAACACGTCTCGGATCGGGCCCTCCACGCCAGCGCGCTTGTGGCCTTTTGGCGGAGCCTCCTGGTCGACCACTTCCCAGTCATCGCCGCTCTTGCGCAGCGCTTGTTGGTCCGCCTTCACGCTCAGTGTTTGCTCACCGATCTTGACGCTGACGGGACTCTTCACGCCCTTCGGGAGCGCCCCTACGAAGCGCATTTCGCGCACGCCGGAGAGCTCGAGCTGCACCTTGCCTGCGCTGGCTTGAGCCTTGACTTCGGCGAGCTTCCCAGGCGTCTGTAGGCGAGTGACCTCGAGCCAGTAGTGCGCTCCGTAGCGCAGCTGATCGGTCACGAAGCGCACTTCGCTCGGTGCCTCCACTCGGCGCTTGCCGCTCAACCAGGGCCAGCCGTCCGCAC
This sequence comes from Myxococcales bacterium, assembly GCA_020430865.1. The sequence goes on along the minus strand of JAGQIY010001003.1, from coordinate 2,178 downwards.
CGTCCCAGACCTCGGTCCACACCGAGTGCCCCGTCTCTGGCCACTCCTCGATCACGTCGTAGTGCAGGTCTCGCAGGCGTCGGATCAGGACCTTGGAGTTGTCGTGAGGAAAGTCCTTCGTCCCCTGAGCGACGAACATCGGGACGTGCCTCAGGTTCTCCGCCCAGCTCGCTGGAGACCAGTGATGCATGCGGGCGCTCTCCCAGGGGCGGATGGGGCGCTTCGAGGTATCCCGGCGGACGAAGTAACTGTGATAGCCGCAGAGGGGTGAGGCGGCGCTGAAGAGCTCCGGGTAGCGCACGGCCATGTAGCCCGTGCCCGTCCCTCCCATGCTGACCCCGGTCACGCTGACGCGCTCGGGGTCGACGGCCAGGGTCTTCATGGCCCAGCGCAGCGCAGCGAGGGTCGCGACCTCGCCCGCTTCTCGATAGAAGGCGTTTCCGTGTGCATACGGCGCGATCACGATGCCTGGAACACGGGGCTCATCGCCCGACGAGTCGAGGAACGCGCGCATCACGCTCTCTGGAGTACCGTTGTAGCCGTGCAGGAGCAGGACCAATGGGTAGCGCGTCTTGGCCTTGCGCTTCGCGTATCCGCTGGGTAGCTGCAACGCGAACGGCTGATCGCTGCCGTCGAGATCGGAGCGCAGCGCGAGCGAGTGGACCCCGGCTTCGTCCAGGGGATCCACGCCGTCCCCCAGGTCGTCCAGCAGGCTCTCGAGTCGGCGCTTGGCCTCCAAGACGCCCCGAGCGTCGCGGGCCTCGACCTGCTGTCGTAGTGTCTGAGACGCGTGGCGCAGGCTGGAGGCGATCACGTCCGGATCCACGAACGTGGGGACGCTCGCATCCGGCGCCTTGGGGGCGGCCTCGCTGCGGCCCTCGAGCGCCTTCAGCTGCTCTGCGGCAGCCGCGAGGGCCTGAGGCACCGCGGGATCCAGCTTCGTCTCCAGCTTCTGGCTGCTGAAGGGAAGCTTCGTCTCGACGCGCAGTGCTCCGCCGGCGCTCGCTGGCAGGGCCGGGAGCTGGACATGATAGCCACCCACGCCGCGTGTGCCGCAGCTCAGCTGGCCTACCGCGAGCTCGGAGCTCCTGGGCTTTCCCTCGGTGTCGGGCGCAGACAGGCGCACCGCGGGGCTGGCCTCTCCACCCCTGAGCAGCTCTGCCGGAAAACCGCGGGGAAAATTGAACTCGAGCCGCGGGGCGTAGCCCGTGGCGCTGACGCCCGGACGCAGATCCACGGTCAGTAGGTCCCGCCCGAGCGTCGTGCTATCGCTCTCGTCGGTTTCTGGCAACGCGAAGCTGAGCCCGGGAGGGGGCAGCCCATCGCTCTGCGAGACGACCCGGCCCCAGAATCCCCAGTCGGGCAACGAGCTCTCGAGCCAGAGCACCAGGCGATGGCGACCTGGCTCGAGGTGCATCGGGATCGGCACGAAAGCGCCCGCGCGCAGCGCCGGGGCAGGTCGCTCGTGGATGCGAGCCCCGTCGAGCCAGACGCTGACCCCTCCGTCGACACCGAGCAGCAAGTATGCGTCGCTCGTCTCGCTGACGTCGAGCCAGCCGCCGAGCGCGGCGAAGTTGCCTCGGCCGGGGATGACCTTTGCGATATCGAGCGTGTCGGTATACGAGACCGTCCGCCAGCGAGTGCTGAGGCCCTTGCCCAGCTCGCCAGATTCCTTGGGGAAAAATAGCTTCGGCTCGAGGCGCTTGGCCGTCGCGCTGGGCACCGGTCCGGCGAGCAGCCATGCGCCCAGTGAGCCATCCGCTGCCGGGCAGAGCCGAACCTCGGCGCTCGCGCGTTCGGGGAAGGCGCACAGCGCCGCCACGCCGAACGCCGCCGCGCTCAGTCTGCGTCGGATCCTACGTCGCGATGGCACGCGGAGAGCGCCCGGGGGCGCTCCACCGCTACTTCCGGCCGTGGACCAGTGTGCGCATCTGATCGCGGAACATGATGTAGACCTTGCCTTCGTCATCCACCTCGACGACGTAGCCTTCGCCGAACTTGCGGTGAAGGACCAAGTCGCCCTCAGCGAAGGTCACATCGATTGCGTAGCGGCGGAAGGCTGTTTCCGCGGCTCCGGCGACCTTTTGCTCCCAGTCCTTGATGCGCTCCGACTCCGCCTTGGAGGCAGCGGTCTCACGCTTCGGCTTGGGACCGTCGGAGGCCTTCTTGGTGGTGCGC
>JAGQIY010001002.1 GCA_020430865.1 Myxococcales bacterium | reverse complement strand
GCGAGGTTGCCCAGGGCGCTCGCGGGGGCGGCAGCGTGCGCCCGGGGTCTCGAGGGAGCTGCGAGCGGCGCAGCGGTTGCGGCCGGCGGAGGAACGGCCGCGGGAGCCGTCGTGGAAGCGGGTTGCGTTGCCTCGGGGAACGACGACGGGGTCCACTCCAGGCTCGAGGGCAGCGCGGGCGCGGGCGGCATCGGTTCGGCTTCGGGGAGCGTATTCATGGCTTGTGGATGAGGGCGATTGGCAGGCGTCGCGTGCGCGGGCCAGCGGACCAACGGCGGATGCGCCGGCAGACGCAGGGCAGCCGCAGGGGTTGGGGGTGAGACGAGGCGACCGGGCTCCGAGGCCAGCCAGGCGTCGGCGTTCAGCGAGACACCAGCGGCCAGCAGCTCGGCGACGCTGTCCAGGGTGTGCTCGAAGCCGGAGGCGCGGCGATCGAAGGAGACGACGACGGCCTCGGCGCAGCGCTCACCCAGTACCTCGCGGATCCAACCGCTGCAGGAGTTGCCGGGGCCGTGCTCCACGAACACGCGCACGCCGTCGGCCCAGGCTGCCTCGATCAGCCGCGGGAAGTCCAGGCGCGCGCTGGCCTGGCCAAGGATCGCCTCGGCGCAGGCCTCGCGGCTGGGCGTGTAGGAGCCACAGGTCGCCGCGGAGTAGAAGCGGATGTGCGGCGCCGGGGTCACCTCGCGGCGGTGCACGTCGAGCCAGGCGTCACGCACCTGGAGCAGCTCCGGCACGTGCACCGCGAGGTTGTATTCGAGCTCGAAGCAACGCTGCGCCCCGAAATGGGCGACCAGGCGTTCGCAGGCGCTGCGCTCGCCAGAGACGACACATTCGTTCGCCGTGTGCATGATCGCCAGGCGCAGCCGTGGCTCTTCCTTGAGGTAACGTTCCACGCTCGCGAGAGGCGCGAGCACCGCGACGTTCGCCCAGTCGACGGCCTCCGCGCTGCCCCAGGCGCGCGCCACCGCGCGGAACTCACCGCCGATCTGCTCCTCGAAGAGCCGGCTCTGCGCCAGCTCCTGACGCATCGCCTCGAGATCGCGCCAGACGCCGAAGGCGAACAGGCTGTTGCTCTCTCCGGAGGAGTAGCCAATCGCCGCGCGAGGCTCGAGGCCCAGCACGCGCAGGGAGAACTCCGCGTGGAGCTGGGACAGCGCCGAGGCGCCCCAGAGTCGCTGGGCGGCGCTGGCCTCGGGGTCGTCGGCGTAGGCCCAGCTCAGGCACTCGGCGAGGCTCGGAAAGCGCTGCTGGATGCGCTGGGGCAAATCGGGCGCCGCGCGCAAGAAGTCAGCGCCCATTCCGCTGTACGCAGCGCCGGCGGAGGTGAAGACGTAGGCAAGATCGCCTTCCACGGCCTGGGTGCGGAAGTGGATGCCCGGAAGCGACAAGCGGCTGGGCGGCGGGCTGACCCGAAGCAGCTGCTCCGCGCGTGCCAGGCGCTGCTCGAGCTGGGCGTCGCTACCAGCGACGAGCACCAAGCACAGGCCGCCGCTCGAGTCACCCAAGGTCTCGCCACGACGCGCCTGACGGAGCTGCGCGCCGAGCGCCTCGGGGGTCGAGGCCCGGAAGACGTGGAGGCGTAGCTCGGTGTGGGCGCTGGCGTTCCTCGCCCCCTGATCCGAAGGCGCGGGTTCCGTCGGCGCTGAGACCGGCGGCGTCGACTCGGGTGCGTACCCTTCGAGCCGACCGCGCCAGCGGCATCCACCGAAGCTCGTCACCTCGATCGCGGCGCGGCGCTCACTCAGCCACGGTCGTCCGCCGGGCAGCGCACCCGCGTCCAGGCACAGCGCTGCGGCGGCGAGGTGCAGCAGTCCGCTGGCGGCGTGGCTGTGGCCGAAGAGGGCCGTCAGGCTGTGGGTCGTGTCGGGGCCGAACGCAGCGGCGTCGCTCGTCTGATCGGTGTCCAGGTCCTGGGGGTGCAAGACCGCGTAGACCGTGTCACCGGCGCGCTCGGCGTCGCGCAGTCGCTTCAAGACCAGGCTCACGGCAGCATCCCCGGGGATACGTCGCGAGTCCGGGAACAGAGCTTCCGCGGCCGCCGAGTGCACCGCCTCGCAGGAGAGGTCCACCGCGCCGACCAGCGCTGCGTCCAGACGTCCGTCGCTGAGGCTACGCGCGGCGATCTCGAGCGCCGCGAGCCCCGAGAGCTCCTCGGCGCAGATGCTCGCGCTGCGACCGCCCAGATCGAAGGCGCGGTTCAGGCGATTCGCTGGCAGGTTGGGCATCGTGCCCAGCACCCCGGCGGAGGTGAGCGCGCCAACCAGCGCGGGCTTTGCGGCGCTCAACCAGTCGGACTCTGGCGGCGCTCCGGCGTCGGTGAGCTGCGAGTCCAGGCGCCAGCGCGCGCCGTAGCGAGCGACCTCGGGGTCCGTACCCATGCCGACGAAGACGCCACAGCGCGCTTTCGGCAGGTCCGCGACCTGGGCCAGGGCTTCGCGAGCCGTCTCTTCGAGGAGCAGCTGCTGGGCTAGCGTCTCGCGCAGATCGCTCGGCGGTTGGCCTGCCGCGCGGATGTCGATCTCGAGATCGTCCGCCTGGCCCTGGAGTCGGCCCGCGATCTCGCTGAGCTGGGGCGCGGCGTCGATCAGCGCGCTCAGCACCGCTCTGCGTCCTCTGGCGCGCGCCGCCACCGCGCCGATGCCGACGATCGCCAGCGGCTCGGGCGCCGGCGGGCCGTGCACTGCCTCGGTCACCTGCGCCGTGATCGGGCGGCGACGGTGCTCTTCCAGGACGAGGTGAGCGTTGTTGCCCCCGAAGCCAAACGCGGAGAGGCCCGCGCGGCGCACTCCATCTCGCACGTGCGCTGGCACGCGCCAGGGCTCGGAGCGCTGCAGCAGGCGGAAGCGGGAGCTCGGGCCGAGCTCCCGTAGTGGCTCCGAGACCGGCAGGTTGGGGGGCAACGTT
>JAGQIY010001001.1 GCA_020430865.1 Myxococcales bacterium | reverse complement strand
GAGCCGACCCAGCTCACCGAAGGCGACTGGCACTTCCTGACGCGGTCCCGGGATGGCGGCCTGCGTGATGGAACCGAGGAGCAACGCCGCTTCGTGTCCATCGCTCTCGGCACTCAGGATTTCGCTGTCCTGGAGGGTCCCCCGGGCTCTGGGAAGACCACCGCTATCTGCGAGCTCATCGTTCAGCTGCTCCAGCAGGAGAAGCGAGTCCTGCTCGTCGCTTCCACGCACGTTGCCGTGGACAACGTGCTGGAGCGGTTGATCGCCTGGCAGGATGGGCTGACGGACGAGCAGAAGCTGGTGTTGCCCGTGCGGGTCGGCGAGGAAGACCGCGTTACGTCGGACGCGATCGTGCCCTTCACGCTGAAGCGGATTCGTCAGACCTGGCGGGACGAGCTCGGCGACTTCTTCGACTCGCCCGGCGACGTGTCCCCCGAAGGCGCGGCGGCTCGGCGGATGCTGAAGGAAGCACTCGGGAAGGCTGGCAAGGAGATGGAGTCGCCGCTCATGCGGCTCATCCTCGACTCGTCGAACCTCATCTGCGGTACGACGATCGGTATCCTGCAGCACCCGGCGATCAAGCAGGCGAACCGAGGTGGCGACGGCTTCGAGCCGTTCGACGTGATGATCCTCGACGAAGCCAGCAAGACGACCTTCAGCGAGTTCCTCGTCCCGGCCCTGCACGCTCGCCGATGGGTTGTCGTGGGCGACATCAAGCAGCTGTCCCCCTACGTCGAGGAGGTGGACCTCTCCGAGAACATCCGGGGGCTAGTTCCGCCGACCAACGCGCGGGCTGCGGCACACGCGTTCACCGCGTCCCTCAATGGTCCGCGCCAGGTGCGCAGTCTACTGGCGCTTGGGGAGGGCGAGGCCGAGATCGCCAGCGCCGAAGCCTCGGCCCGGGATGCTCGCTTCGTCGTCCTCGATGGCGTGCAGGCGGCGACGCTCCGGGGCGTGCCGCGCGCAGTCCCCGAGCTTCTTTACGCGGACCTCGTCATGGGGTCGGCCTCGGCGATCCAGAGCTTCGAGCACCGCTTGCCTGCGGACCTCCTTGTCGAGGGCGGTGATGTGCCTGCGCTGCTCGATTGGCGGGCTGCGCGCCGAGCCGTCGTGGTGTCGGAGCGCAAGCAGAAGCGGTACGTCGACCTGTCCGAAGATGTGGACTGGGCGTCGGAGGTCGCTTGGCGCTTGGTGCGGTCCTACGAGCTTCGGCAGAACGCCGCCGAGAAGCGGCGGTACGTCGAGGAGGTCGGCGGACTGCTTCCCGTGACGCTCGACACGTCCTGGTTCGAGTGGCGGAAGTCGAGACCCCGGAAGAACCGGGAGAACGGAGACTTCGAGAGTCCGCGTGAGGCGCTGGAGCGCGAGCTCGGCACGATGCGACGCGTCGCAATGCCGTCGATTCTCGAGCTGCTTCAGACGGGCTTCGAGCGCCTGCCTGGGTGGGATCAAGGCGTGGCACTGACTGATGGCCTACCGCCCGACGCGCTGGCCCAGAGGCTGGTGTCGTTGACGTTCCAGCACCGGATGCACTCACACATCTCGGCGTTCCCACGGCAGCAGTTCTACACATCGACCACCGGCGCCGAGCTCGGAGAGGAACACCGCCGGTGGCTGGACATGTACGGGACCGAGTACCGCCACGACCAGGACTTCGTGCTGTCCCCAGTCATCCTCGGGCCCCTCGAGCGCGCACGGAAGGCGTTCAGGGAACAGCAGACTGCAGCGCTGCTGCGTGACGCGGCCGGTCTCGATGCGGCCCGCTCGTGGACCTACAGCCGCTACGCCCGCCGTGCCCTCTGGCTCGAGGTCGACCCGGGGCGGCGACGGAGCGGGCGGAAGAACAGCAGCCTGGCCGAGGCACGCAAGGTGCTCGAGGAGCTCCGGGCGTTTGTGGACTGGGCGGCCGCCAATCCGCGTCGGGACGAGCACGGAGCGCCGAAGCCCTGGGAAGTCGCGGTGCTGACCTTCTACCGGGGACAGGAGGCGCTCCTGCGCGACGATCTCAAGCGCGAGAGCGGCCAGTTCGGAAACACCCGAAACTTCCGGCTCCCCAAGGGCGCAGCCACGCCGGCGGTCACTGTCACCCTGTGCACGGTGGACCGCTTCCAGGGCCACGAGGCGGATCTCGTTCTCTTGTCGTTCGTGAAAAGCGGTTCGGTGGGGTTCCTCAACAGCCCGAACCGTCTGAACGTGGCGCTGACCCGCGCCCGCTACCAGCTCGTGCTCGTCGGGCACCGGTCGTACTTCGCATCCGATCGGTGCCGATCGCCGCTGCTTCGCTCTCTCGCGGATTCCAAGTTCTACCACGGCGACATCGGTTGGGAGGTCGAGGCGTGATCAATCTTCAGCGCAGCATCCGTGTCCGGACCTTCAAGACCGAGGCCACCGTCGCTGTCGGTCGCGATCGCCCCGAGTTCCTCGCGGTCGCTCGGCTCGCCGCCGACCTGCGCCACCCCATCGGCGGCCGGGACATCGCCCGCGAGCTGCTTGGCAATCTCCCCGAGCAGGTCGGGTGGCGGGTTCTCGAGCGCGCGCTCGCGCTCGGGCTGCTCGAGCGGGAAGGCCACCGAGGCCCCGCAACGCTCTCTGACTCCGGGCGCACCATGCTCGAGCACGGTGCGGTGCTTGTGCCCGAAGAGGGCGTGTGGCGGTTCTACCTCGTCGAGGACGCCCTGGTCTCGTCGCCGCTCGTTCATGTGCGGCGCCTGGACGCCGACCACGCGAAGGCGGAACGGGATCGACTCTACAAGCGGGGGCGGGGCGACCGGCCAGAGCCGGGCCGGCGCCCCCCTCGAGCCCTGACCGACATGGAGCGGATCCTCCTCCGATCTGTCACGGACGGGAGCGGGTTCGAGGTTCGCGACCTTGGCGAACGTGGAGAAGAGGGGCCGAGTGGCGAGCTCGTCGTGTCGCTGCAGTGGACACCGGGACAAGCGCCGAGAGTCTGGCTCCGCGGCCGGTTGCCCTCCGAGGAGGGTGGCAGAGCGGAGTCTGTGGACATGGCGCTGCCGATCCCGGCTGGGCTGGAGGTCCTCTCCTACGACGACGTCTGGTTTGCGCTGGTCTCGAGCGCCGCAGGTGTCCGACAGGAGCACTTGATGGACTGGCAGCAGCGAGCCGGCGCGCTGGTCCTGCCCACCAACATGGAGCGATGGCCTGCCGCAGTCCGACGCTCGTTCATGACTGACCTGCAGGTCCCGGCCGTCTCTGTTGGCGAGATCGGCCAGTTCGACGCCACCCGGCTCGAAGGTGTCCCGCTGGTCGCAGAGTCCGACGCTGCAGCTCAGCAATGGGCCGAGTGGCTGCTCTGGGACGGCATCTCGGCGTATGTCGTGCCGTCCGACATCGACCGAGCTCGGCACGCGGTCCGAGGGCAGTTCCCACTGCATCGGCCGAATCTCCCTGACGCCAACGAACTGCTCCGGCGCGCGCGGTCGGCACCCCAGGACCGAACCGCACGATTCATCCTGGCCCCCGCCGACCTTGGACTTTGGAGCTGAACGATGATCGACCCAATTCGTCTCTCCCGCGTAGTCGCCGTCGACGAGCCCCTGCCTCCGGTCTGGGTTCGGACCCGCCCCACGGAGCCCGACCGGACGGAGCAGGTCGGGGAGTCCATCATCCGCGTGGGCCCCGACGAAACGCTCCGACGAGCGCTCGCCGGATCCATCGATGCAGCGTCCGAGGTCGTCCTGGTGGCGTCGTTTCTGCTCTCGGACGAGATCCTGGCCAACGCCATGATCCGGGCCGCCCAACGCGGAGTTCGCGTCTACGTGCTCACCGCGTCGGAGACGCGCCTGGCCACCGTGGTGCGCGAGGACGACGGCTTCGAGGCTCGGATGGTCGAAGAGCACAAGCAGCTCCTCGACCGTCTCGCAGGCCATGTCCTCCTGCGCTCTGCCGAGCACTTCCATGCCAAGCTGCTCGTGACCGACCCTGCGTCGAGGCCGGCTGGGTGGATCTGCACTGCCAACTTCAACAAGGCGCTCCAAGAGTCGGTGGAGCTGGGCGTCAAGCTCTCGCCGAACGACGCGGAGGACCTCGCGGCATGGTTCTCCTGGGTGTTCTGGACGGAAGCCGAGCGAGAGCTCGCGGGGAAAGGGCGGCTCGCCAAGGTCGGTGCGCCGCCGGGTGAGCCGCGACGCCCGCAGGCTCGCCGCGTGGTGGCGACTGCACGCGGTGAGGCGAGCCTTCGGAACGCGGCACTCGAGCTCATCCGCTCGGCCCGACGCCAGCTGTTGGTCGCGAGCTACGGACTGGATGCCGACCACGACGCCGTCCTTGCGCTCGAAGCCCGCGTGAAGGCCGGCGTCCGGGTCACGGTCCTGACGCGGCCGCGCCCCGCCGTCTCGGAGGCGGTCCAACGGCTGGTGGCGGCCGGAGCTACCGTTCTGGCCCACGACAAGCTCCACGCGAAAGCCATCGTCGCGGACGGCCAGGCCTTGGTCATGACGGCCAACCTCCAGGCTCACGGGCTCGACGACGGCTTCGAGGTGGGGGTCCGCCTGGACGCCGAAGCCTCCGAAGCTCTGGCGTGGGCGCTGAGCGACTGGGAGCAGCGGTTCCCTTGGCGCTTCGAGCCCGCCCTCGAGCGCAGCCAGCACCTCGGCGAGGTTTGCCTCGCTGGCGAGGGGCTCCGGACTGGGCGGCGCACGGTGGAGGAGGAGCACGTCGTGGGCGTCGCCGAGGTCGTCGCCCCTTCCGCTCTGGATCTCGACGGCGCGGGCGAGCCCGCGTTGGTGCCGCCCCGTGAGAAGGAGCGGTTCTACCAGCGGATCCGCTACGAGTGGGAGGTGGTGCCGCCCCGGCTGCCGAAGAAGGCCACCGAGCTGCGGCGAGATGTCACGCGGACCAAGCGCGGGAAGGACGGCAAGGAGAAGGAGGTCCAGGTCAAGGAGCCCTACGATCCGCCGGTCTACTCGCACGATGGTCGCAAGCTGGTTCTGCTCGCGTCCCCCGACAAGCTCGCCGCCGCCCGACAACTCGCGAAGGAGCTGGACGCCGTGGTGGTGCTGCCATGACGGATACCGCGACTGCCGTGTTGGTGAGCTGGGTGAGCGTCGGCCACCAGGCTGCCCCGCTGCTCACCGCGATCGCGAGCCCCAAGAGCCCGCTTCGCGGTCGGGTCGGCCGCCTGTACCTATGCTGGCGAGACGCTCCGTCGCCCGATGGGGACCTCGAGCGCGAGGCACTTCGCGAGACGGTGAAATCCCTGCGAGCCGAGCTGGCGCCGATGTGCCCGGAGATCATCAAGGTCGCGTGGCAGACGGACGCGTCGCCGACTGACCATGCTGCGATTCGGCCGTTCGCTGAAGAGGTGCTCACCAAGGCCCGCGCCGAGAACCCCGACGCGCTGATCGCTATCCACCTCTCGCCTGGCACGCCCTCGATGCATGCGGTCTGGCTCGTACTCGGCACGACGGGCTTCGTCCCGGGCCCGATCGAGCTCCTGCAAACGGCGGACAAGCGCGGGCAGGCCGCCGGCCACCCACCAGTGAAGTTCCTGAAGTTCGACCTCGATACCTGGCTCCGGCGCTACCGTGCGTCGCGCCCGCGGAAGGTGGGGGACGACGACAGCGGGCACATGTGGGACCCCGCCAGGGTCAAGAGCCCCGCGCTGCGTGAGGCGCTCGCGAAGCTCCAGGAATGGGCGCCGCTACGTGTGCCTGTTCTCCTGGTCGGCGAACGCGGGACGGGGAAGACAACGCTGGCGAATCTCCTGCGTTCGATGAGCCCCTACCAGAAGGCCCAGAAAGGGGGCTGGCCTGCCGTGGTGTGCGGCCAGTTTCGCGTCAACCCGCAGCTCGCTCGGTCGGAGCTGTTCGGGCACGTCCGCGGCGCCTTCACCGGCGCGACGCGCGACCGCCAGGGTCTCCTGGAGCAGGCGGACGGCGAGACGCTCTTCCTGGATGAGATCGCCGACATCGATAGCGACACGCAGCGGTTGCTGATGGCAGCGGTCGAGGGGAGAGGATTCCAGCGGCTCGGTGACGAGAAGGTCCGGCAGTCTCGTTTCCGCCTCGTCTGCGCGACGAACCGCCCGATCGCCGACCTCCGCGGCGGCCTGCTCGACCGCGACTTCTACGATCGCATCGCCGTCTTTGTCCTGTCCGTACCGCCGCTGCGTCAGTGCACCGAGGACTTGCCGGACGCCTGGAGGGCGGTGCTCGTGGCGTCGACTGCGACGGGCGGGATCAAGCCGGATCAGTGGGAGAAGTTCTGCGACCACCCGCGTCTGCTCGCCGAGATCAGCCGGCACCCGCTACCAGGGAACTTCCGCGACCTTCAGCGTGCCGCCTACCACCTCCTCGCAGCCCTACACGCCGACCGCGATGAGGACCAGGTCATCGACGCCGCGGTGTCAGGCCTCGGCGTGCCCGAGTCCGATCGGCACGCCATCCCGTCCTCGACCGACCTGGCCGGGGAGCTGCCTCTGGACGACCTGCGCGCCCAGATGGAGGCGTACGAGACCGCGTGGCTGCAGGCCGCCATGCGCAAGGCGTCGGGCAACAAGTCCGAGGCCGCCAGGCTCCTGGGCCTCCCGCGCAAGACCTTCGAGCACAAGCTCGGCAAGGCAGGCGGCGACGGATAGCCGAACTCGGCGATATCTCGCCGGACGACGCCTACACGCCACCATCAAGACTCAATAGGGACAGGCAGTTGCGCGTGCCGCCAGGTCGGCACGATGGGTGCGCTGCATTGGGTTCGACATCCACCCCTGACGGAGGAGCCGATGCCCACGACAGCAACCCCCATCTCCATCAACTTCCACCTCTTCAAGCCGTGCGATGCGCGGTGCGACTTCTGCTTCGCGACGTTCCGCGACGTCCGCGGTCAGCTGACCACGGCGGACGCCCGCCGCGTGATCGATCAGCTCCGCGCGGCTGGCGGCCAGAAGATCACCTTCGCCGGTGGCGAGCCGACCCTGCACCCCGACATCGGCGAGATCGTCGAGCACGCCAAGAAGGTCGGCTTCGTCACCGGCGTGGTCACGAACGGCTCTCGGCTCGCCGACCTCATCGACAACCACGGCGACGCCCTCGACTGGGCGGCTCTCTCCGTGGACTCGGGCTGCGAGGAGACGCAGGCGGCTCTCGGCCGCGGGCGGGGAGGCCACGTCCAGCGGTCGGTGGACCTCGCCGATCGGTGCCGCGAGCGCGGCGTACGCGTGAAGCTCAACACGGTCGTCACGGCGCTGAACTGGCACGAGGACATGAGCGGCCTCGTCCGGCGCATCGCGTCGGAGCGGTGGAAGGTCTTCCAGGTCCTGCGCGTCGTCGGTCAGAACGACGGGCGGGTCGAGCCGCTCCTCATCACCCCCGAGCAGTTCCGGGCCTTCGTCCTGCGCCACGCACACCTCGAAGCCGAGGGGTACGCGGCGATCGCCGAGGACAACGACGCCATGACGGACTCCTACGTCATGGTCGACCCGCTCGGCTGCTTCTTCGGCAACACCGGCGGCGTCCACCGCACCAGCCCGCCCATCCTGGACGTCGGCGTGCGCGCGGCGCTCGCGGCGGTCCGCTTCGACGAGGCCAAGTTCGAGGCGCGCGGGGGGAGGTACGCATGGTAGTCGCTGCGCACCGAGTCGCCGTCATCGGCGGCGACGGCCGCCTCCGTCCGGGGCTGGTCGAGGCACCTGAGGTGGTCGTCTTCAAGAGCCCGCGCGATGGCGGCAACGGAGACGCTCGTCGCCTCGAGGCCGCGCTCCGGGCGGGCTCCTTCGGCACGCTCATCGTCCTCACCCGATGGAACAGCCACTCGACCACGCGGAAGCTGCGGCGCCTGTGCAAGAGGCTGGGCGTCGACGTCGTGGTGATGCGGTGAGACTCCGCGGCTCTGGCAACCCGGGCCGCGGGCTGTAAACCCCAGATCCGAAAGCTGTAAACCCAGACTCCGAGCTCTGAGGGGCGCTCTCGGCGGTCTCAGAGCAGGTTCTCGGGCCTCGGGTGGCCCAGACGGGCGGCCGGGTGATCTGAGCCTGCTCTGAGCGTCGGGCGGTCGCGGCGGCGGGGGAGGTGCAAAGGCCCGCGAATACTGGGGCCAAACGCACGAAAGCCCCGCCAGCAGGACTGACG
>JAGQIY010000105.1 GCA_020430865.1 Myxococcales bacterium | reverse complement strand
CGCTCAGCTCGCTCGGCAAGAACCTGACGCTGGCGGCAGCCAAGGGTGAGCTGGATCCCGTGGTGGGTCGTGAAGCCGAGGTCGAGCAGTTGCTCGACATCCTGGCCAAGCGCCAGGGCAACAACCCTTGCCTGGTAGGAGCGTCGGGCGTCGGCAAGACCAGCGTCGTGCGCGCCCTCGCGCTGCACATCGCCGAGCAGTACGCGGGCCTCGACTCCGAGGACTCGGAAGCAGAGCTCGACTCGCGAATCATCGTGGAGATCCCCGTTGGCGAGCTGATCGCCGGCACGGGCGTGCGCGGCGCGCTGGCGCAGCGCCTGGCGCAGCTCCGCAAGGAAGTGCTCGACGCCAAGGGGCGCGTGGTCGTGTTCTTCGACGAGGTGCACCAGCTGTTCGTGGGGGAAGCTGCCGAAGAGATGAGCGGCGAGCTGAAGCTCGCACTGGCGCGCGGCGAGCTGCCCTGCATCGGCGCGACCACTCAGGAGGAATATCGACGCTCCATCGGTGCCGATCCAGCGCTGGCGCGGCGCTTCAGCCTGGTGGAGGTCGAGGAGCCGAGTCGCGAAGACGCTTACCTGGTGCTCGAGTCCCAGGCGCGCGGGCTCGAGAGCCACCACAAGGTCCAGTACGACGAGGAGGCGCTGGCGCTCAGTGTGGCCTGGAGCGTGCGCTACATGCCGGCGCAGATGCTGCCAGACAAGGCGGTTTCGATCATCGATCTGGCGGGGGCGAGGGTGCGCCGTCGCGGCGGCGTGCAAGTCGACTCCGAGGCCATCGCCGAAGTGGTCAGCGAGCTCGCGGACGTCCCGCTGGAGCGGTTGCTCGAGACGGATCGCGAGCGCATGCTCAAGCTCGAAGACCTGCTGGCGGAGCGCGTCGTGGGGCACCAGAGCCAGATCCGGCGCATGGCTCGCATCGTTCGGCGCAACTCAGCGGGCCTCAGCGGGAAGCGCCCCATCGGCACGTTCTTGCTGCTTGGACCAACGGGCGTCGGCAAGACGGAGACCGCCAAGGCCATCGCCGAGGTGCTTTTCTACTCGGAAAAGGCCATGACGCGCCTCGACATGTCGGAGTACAGCGAGGCGCACGCCGTCGCGCGTCTGGTCGGCTCCCCTCCGGGCTACATCGGGCACGACGCGGGGGGCCAGCTGACCGAGGCGGTGCGGCGCCGGCCTTACCAGGTCGTGCTGCTGGACGAGATCGAGAAGGCGCACCCCGAGGTGCTCGAGACGTTCCTCCAGGTGTTCGATGAAGGACGCTTGACTGACAGCAAGGGTCGCACCGTCGACTTCACCAACACGCTGATCCTGGTCACGTCGAACCTGGGCGCCGCGGCGGTCGCAGCGGGACCCAAGCGCCGCGTCGGATTCGGTACCTCGCGGAACGACTCGGAGGTGGCGGATGCCAAGGAACAGGCGGTGATCAGCGCGGCGCGCGCGGCGCTGGCACCGGAGCTCTTCAATCGCTTCGACGAGGTGCTGGCGTTCCGCGCCCTCGAGCGGGACGACGTGCGTGAGATCGCTCGCCGCCTGCTGATGCAGCTCGGCACGCACCTGCTCACCGAGCGGGGGCTGAAGCTCGAGATGGAGGAAGAAGCGCTGGACGTCTTGCTGGACGCCGGCGGCTTCGATCCCAGCCTTGGTGCACGGCCGATGCGCCGCTCCATCGCGCGCCTGATCGAGGCGCCGCTGGCGGAGCTGTTGCTGGAAGGCGCGCTCGGCGAGGGGGACACCGTGATGCTGCTCGCTGATCCCGAGAGCGAGACCGCAGGGATACGTTTCGAGGTCATGCAGCGCGAGAGCGCCTGAAGCTAGGGAAAAGGCGTCTCTTCTTTCGGGAGCACGCACGCGGTGAGCTCACCGGCGACGGGGTTCGCTCCGCAGGTGCCCAGCTCGGCGACCTGGAACGTCGTCCGCTCGCCCCCGATGACGTCGAGATCATCTTCGGCTGAGGACACGCAGAACACTCGGGTCTGAGCGCCGATCTTCGCCCGGAGAAAATTGAAGCCAGCACCCTGGACGAAATGCAGGCCGTCGCCGATGTCCACGCCGGCCAGGGACACCTTCGCATGCTGATAGCTCTGGTCGATGGGCTCGCCGTTGACCGTGCCCCAGAGCTTGACGTCCCCCTCGGCGGCGCACCCATCGCCGGAGTAGTACTGGTTGCGCGCGTAGCAATACTCGAGGGTGTCTGTGGCTTGCAGGCCCTCGCACGAGCCCAGACTGCTGAACTCCGACAGCTGGAGAATGGCCCGCGGCACCTCGAGGTCCGTTGCGGGCCAGTTCGCGGTGGCACAGTAGTGCTGACCCTGAACGAGGACGTGGGCGTCTCCGGGCTCCTTGATCGATTCGCCCCAGGCCCACACAGAGCCGTTGTCCAGGTTAGACGCGACCGAGTAGGGCCACTGCTCTCCCAGGATGTACGACGATCCAGACACCGCGCTGAACGTGGTGCCCTCCAGCTCGCCCTCCGCGAGGCCCAAGGTGGCCTCGCAGTCGAGGGGTGGCTCCTGAGTGGAGCCGCCGCTCCCGCCGTCGCCGCCAGTGCCTGCGCCGCCCGAGGAACCACTGGAGCAGGCGAGGAACACGGCCGCTACGCCAAAGCACAAGATCCGCGTCATCTCACGTCTTACGCGCCAAGCCGCCCCGCGCTCCCCTGAGTCACGAACACCAACGGTCTGGGCGTGGGGGGAGGCGCGCCAGGTACCACTGGAGCCAGCCCCACCTTGCCGCGGGGAAGAGGCTACTGGGGCCGCGCGATTTTCAGGATGGAGTAGGTGTTCGGTGCGCGCTCAGTGACGACGTAGAAGGCTTTGTCGTCCACGGCCGTCGCAAAGACCCATCCCACGTCATCCGCGACCTTTGTCGGGGCACCTGACGGGAGCGTTAGCGCCCATAGCGAACCCACGTGCGTGGTCGTCAGGTCGCGCTCGTTCCAGACTAGATCGCTCTCCTTGGCGTAGGGGTATTGAGTCTTGTGCCCGATCAAGAAAGGTTGAGCCGACGACGCACCCATGGCGATTGAGAAGAGATCCCCGTTTCCTTGGTTGCGGACATAGGCGACGTCGTCAAACACGTGGAGCCAGAACAAGTCGGTTACGTCAAGATTGGCCCACGTAGCGGGCATCCCACCAGTGGAGGAGACGCTTCGGATACTTCCGCCGTCGGCGTTAGACGTGTAGTAGACCCAGCTTTGATAGTACGTCGCCGAGTGGAACGAATCTGTGGTGACTTTGTAAGGCGTACCGCCGTTCAAGGAGACGCCCATCAACGACAGGCCGTCGCG
>JAGQIY010001000.1 GCA_020430865.1 Myxococcales bacterium | reverse complement strand
TGTCCTGCTCGTCCTGCCCGACTCCATCCGTCTCGACGACCTCTAAGTCAGTACCGCGCGGATACTCGCCGAAGTCGATGGGGTCGAAGCCGGAGGCGTCGAAATTGACGACCTGCAGCTGGCCGTGCTCCAGGCGCTTGTCGATGGCCGCCCGCACGCGACGCGCAACGATGCGCCTGGTGAAGGGGATGAGCAGGACGAAGCCGGTGATGTCGGTGAGCACGCCAGGGGTGATCAGCAGCGCGCCCCCGAACAACACCAGCACGCCATCCACGACGCCCTGCTCGGGCGGACGCAGCTCGGCCATGGCCGAGCGCCAGGACCGCCACACCTTGAGCCCCTCTCGCTTGGCGAGTGAACCGCCCAGGAAGCCCGTCACGATGGTGAGCGCGATGGTTGGCCAAAAACCAACGACGCGGTCGATCTGGAGGAGCAAGAACAGCTCCACCAGCGGGACCACGATCACCAGCACGACGATCCAGCGCACCCGCGGACCCTAGCAGCAAAAAGCCCACCCGACCGGAGTCGAGTGGGCTTGCTTGCCTGGGTTGACTACGAACTCAGTTCGAGCCGCCGGTGCCACCCGTGGTGCCACCCGTGCCGCCAGTCGTCCCACCAGTGCCGCCGGTCGTCCCGCCAGTGCCGCCGGTCGTGCCACCCGTGCCGCCGGTACCACCCGTGCCGCCCGTGCTTCCGCAGTCGGCGGCGATCTCCAGCATATCCACGCCGGTGGTGGAGTTGGAGACACAGAAACCGTCACGGCCGTACAGGGTTTGCCCACCGCCGTCACCAAGGACGCTGTCCAGCTTGTAGCAAGTCATGTCCTTGCCAGAGCAACCGCCGTTGCAGTCGCAGAGCTCCTGGCAAGCGCCGAGGCCGTCGCCCCAGGACGCTTCCGTGGTCTGGCCGAAGGTCAGGCCGGCGGTGAGGCTACACACACCCGTCTGGGGGCCCGTGAGCGGAGAGCCACAAGATCCCTTGGGGCCGATGTCGCCCATGACGCACGCGCCACCGCAGCGGCCGGCGCCGTTCATGCGGCCACCGATGCAGAACCAGCCGTTGCCACAGGGATCGTCGGAGCAGTCATCGGTGGCGCAGGTGCAGTCCTCGCCCAGGCCGAGGCCCGTTGTCTCGGTCCCGGTGCAGAATCCGGAGCCATGATCGCAGTACCCCGCACCGCACTCCTCGTCGTTGCGGCAGAGGGGCATGCACGCGGTGTTGACCTCGTCGAGTTCACCGTTGTCGTCCACCTGGACGATGGTGCAACCCACGTCCGCACGGCCGTGGCACTTGTCCGCGAAAAGGAACGGGAGCTGGCTGGGGGGCTCCGTCGGCTCACCAAAGGTGCAGCGCTCGACGCAGAAGGTCTTCATGGCGCCCTGATCGTCGGTCGACGAGATCGTGCACATTCCGTTCGGGCCACAGTCGTCGTCGGTCGTGCACTCCTTGCTGCACAGCCCGTTCGAGATGCCGCTATCCGTCGGGAGACACACGTAGTCGGTCCCGCAGTCCGTGTCGGTCGCGCACGTCGCGCCGAGCTCGGTCTGCACGAAGCCGCCGCCGCTGCCGCCAGTTCCGCCTGTGTTGCCGGTGTTGCCGGTCCCGCCCGTGTTCCCGGTGTTGCCGGTGCCACCCGTGCCACCCGTTCCGGCGACGTTCACCGTACCACCGGTGCCGCCACTGCTGCTGTCGTCACTCGAGCAGCCCACCATCCCAACGGCGATGGCAACCAACGAACCCACACTCAACCACGGTAGAAACTTCTTCATTTTTCCCAAGCCTCCTCAAGCGGCCACGCACTTGTCACGCTGCTCTCGTAGGTTTGCCCGCCGAGTTGTTTTGCGAGACTTTCCTGTTCACCTACGAGAAGCGGCTCACCTAGCACGCGAACCTTCACTTCTCCAAGTCAGAACGACCTACCTTGGCGCCTCTACTCGCACTGAGTGGAGCCGCCAAGGCCTGCCCAAGCAATCACTGCCAGGTCCAAAGCTGACCGAACCAAGCGATGTGCGCCAGTGCAATAACCGCTGAGCGCTGGGGAGGTACTTCAACCCTCAACTAGATTCCAGTTCCGGATGCGCGCTGGGAGCGCGAAACCCGAGCGTCACTGGAACTTATTCACTGAGACTGGATGCAGTTCGCCACGAGTTGTCTCAACTCGACTCAGCAGATTGCCTCGAGGTTTCGCCGGTGTTCCACATTGACAAGGCCGCCAAAGCAAGTAGACAGGCGAACTCCGAGAACGCGGCGCTCCGCCCCAGGGCGAAGGCCACCGCGGCCAGGAACACGGGGCTGATAGCTCAGTCGGTAGAGCAGTGGATTTTTAATCCAACGGTCCAGGGTTCGAGTCCCTGTCGGCCCACCCC
>JAGQIY010000999.1 GCA_020430865.1 Myxococcales bacterium | reverse complement strand
CGGCACCACCCATCCCCGCGGAACCGCCCGCGGCGGGCGCAGCGACAGCTCCGGCTTCGCGCACCACGGCGACGGCGAGGGAACCGGACGCGCTCAGGTCGAGGTCGGTGACGTTCCCGGCAAGCTCGACCTGGGAGGCACTACCATCCTCCAGGTTCACGAACCTGACTGCAGAGCTCTGATCGCGACGCACCAGGGCGATGGTCCCGTCGGACGTGATGGTGACGTCGCGGGAGGCGGGGTTCTCCAGTGGATCGTCGCTCACCTCGACCTGGCGGGTCACCCGCGGACCGACGTCGTCCAGCTCGATGACGCTGACCCCTGGCTCACTCACCACGAACGCGCGACTCTGATCGTCACTGAAGAAGATGCGCTCCGGGCGATAGCCCACGCTGAGCCGCGTCGCGCTCTCCGACCCCGCGTCGAGGCGCAGCACGCTGACGTCCTGGAAGCCCTGAGTCACGTCCGCGGCCTTCACCCGACGAGCGTCGGTCCAGGCGATCGCCCATTTCCCTGCGGAGCTGATCGCCCAGGCGTTCGCACCGTCATGGGTCGGCAGGCTCAAGCCGCTGATCCCATCTGCGCTTGCGCGGAGCAAGGTCGCATCGCGGCTGCCCGTGTTCAGCACGATCGCGGTATCCTTTCCACCCGGAACCGCCGCGAGGTAGGTCGGCGCGAGGCCAGCTTCGACGATCCTCACCTCGAAGCTCAGCGCATCGACCAAGGCGACGCGCCCGCTGTCGGGGTTCGCCGTCCAGACCAGCTTACCCGTCGACACCGGGCTCTGGAACGTGCTCTCGAGCTCCTGCTCGGGAGGTGTCCCGGCGCTGCCGCCGCTGCCGCCGTTGCTCGAGCCGCCGTTGGCGTTGCCGGACCCGCCGTTGCCCACTGGAGGCGCGCCGGCTCCCGACTCCGCGGACTCATCGGCGGAACAGTGAACGATTCCGAGCGTCGCCGCGAGCACGGCCAAGCCCGACCACCGGGCGCGCCAGCGCTCCCCGTTTCCCCAAGCAAGCCAAGCCATCGGTCGTTCGCGTGCAATCCACGCGCCAAGCCACCGCCTCGTCGCTCTCGACACGCAAGCACGCGCAGGAGGCGCAGATCAGCAAGGATCCGCGAGCGTCGGGCCGACGCATCCTGAGCCAAACCCGCCGCCGTGCCCCCGCACCCTGACTTCTCTGTCCGACTCGGCCCCATTCGCCGTGCCGACGCGTTCGAGTCCGAGCCGTGGCCGAGGGCCCAGATCGAGGTGCTCCTGGGGCAAGGCGGACAGGAACCGCTCACTCACCCCCTTGAACTCGTCAAGCGACTGGGCGCGACGCACCCGCCCCAGGAACTCGTCCCCGCCCAGGATCCCCCGGGAGACGAACGTGCACAGCTCCTTCAGCTTGCCCAGCACGCCCTGCCCACGCACGTGGCGAAACACCGGCACGTAGCGGTCCACCGTTGCGTGCAGGTACTCCAGCACGTCACGAGGCGTCGGCTCGAACGCCTCACGCCCGGCTCGCAGCTCCGCCAGCTGACGAAAGATCCACGGATTCCGGATCGCCGGGCGACCGATCATCAGCGCGGCGCAGCGTGTTTCCTCCTGGAGATGAAGCGCGCTCGCCGCGTACCACAGATCACCGTTGCCAATCACCGGCACGGTCAGCTCCCGCGCCAGGAGCCCGACGATGCGCCAGTCCGCGACCCCCGAGTAGAAATCCGCGCGGCGCCGAGGATGCACGCTGATGAAGTCCACACCCGCCGCCTCGACGGTGCGCGCGATCTCCAGAACGTGCTCGGCGTCGTCGAAGCCGGCGCGGATCTTTGCCGAGAGCAGGCCGGGCGTCGCCTCGCGCATCTGGCTCAGCACCTCGAACAGCAGCTTGGGCTCCTTGAGCATCGCCGCGCCGACACCCTTCTTCACGATGCGCGGCATCGGGCAGCCGAGGTTCACGTCGATCACCGCGGCGCCCGCCTCCGACACGTAGCGCGCAGCCTCGGCCATGCGCTCGGCGACGTTGCCCATCACCTGCACGCTGAGCGCGACGCCAGGCGACGGCTGAATGGCCCGCCGGATCAGCTCCGGGTTCAACTCCGACGAGGTGACGCGAACGAACTCGGTGCACACCAGATCGAGGCCGCCCTGCGCGGCGATCGCGTGACGGAACGCGGGATGACCGACGCCCTCCATCGGCGCGAGCACGTTGCGCCACGGCAAGCGCTCGTGAGGCGCGTGTCCGGGCTTGAGAGCGAGCAATGGGTTCACGAAGTCCCGACTTGACCCATCGTCATGCTCTCCGCAAGCGCCGTCTCCGCGCGCAGCGTTCATGGCGACTCAACACGTGTATTCTCCAGCCATGAAACCCCGACTCGTCGTGCTCGATGGGCACACGTTGAACCCCGGAGATCTCGACTGGACCGCGTTCGAAGCCATCTCGTCGCCTGAGATCCACGAGCGCAGCGGAGACGCCAGCGTGGAGCGCGCCCAGGGCGCGGCGCTGGTGCTCACCAACAAGGAGTACCTGAACCGGGCGAGGCTCGAGCAACTCCCGGACCTGCGCTACGTCGGAGTGCTGGCGACGGGAGTCAACGTCGTCGACCTGGAGTGCGCACGGGAGCGCGGCGTCGCGGTGACGAACGTCCCCGGCTATGGCGCGGCGAGCGTCGCCCAGCACGTCTTCGCGCTGTTGCTCGAGTTGACGAACCGCGCCTACCAGCATTCCATTGCCGTACGGCAAGGCGACTGGGCGCGCTGCCCGGACTTCTGCTTCAGCCTGACGAGCCTACCAGAGCTCGCGGGCAAGCAGCTCGGGATCGTGGGGTTAGGAGCGATCGGGGCTCGCGTGGCGAGGATCGCCGAGGCGCTGGGCCTGCACGTGGCGGTGGCGGATACCCAGCGCAGTCGTCCGGAGGTCCCGGGGGTAGAGCTCCGCTGGCTTGGACTCCAGGAGCTGCTCGCCACCAGCGACGTCGTGAGCTTGCACTGCCCACTGACCGACGAGACTCGGGACCTGATCGACGCGGAGCGCCTCGCGCGGATGAAGCCTGGCGCCTTCTTGCTCAACACCGGCCGAGGTCACCTGATCGACGAAGGGGCGCTGCTCTCCGCGCTCGAAGGCGGGCACCTGGGCGGAGTGGGGCTGGACGTCCTGCGTCGTGAGCCCCCGCCCGCCGACCACCCGCTGGTCGCCTACGCGGCGCGAACCAGCGATGATCCGAGCGGGACACCGCTCGTCATCACGCCGCACGTCGCCTGGGCGACCCGCGAAGCTCGCGCACGCCTGATGAACATTGCCGCAGG
>JAGQIY010000998.1 GCA_020430865.1 Myxococcales bacterium | reverse complement strand
GCCCCCCCCTGCGGGCCGGCCTCCGGCACCGCCACCGCCTCCGGCACCCATGCGGTCCGGTCCGCCCGCGCCGCCCCCGATGCCCCAGGCAGCGCCTCCGCCGCCACCGCCCCCGGCTGCACCACCACCGCCGCCTCCGGCGCAGCGCATGGCCCCGCCGGCTGCTCCGCAGGGATACTCACCTGCCCCCGCCCTGTTCGTGGAGTACGAGGGGACGCGCTTCCCGGTTACGAAGGAGCGCTTCATCATCGGTCGCGGCAAGCAGTCGAGCGATCTGACGATCAAGGACCCGAACGTCTCGCGACAGCACGCCATGATCGAGTTCCTCAACGGCCAGTACTACATGGTCGACATGGGCTCGACGAACGGCATCGAGCACCAAGGCCAGCGTGTCCAGCGCAAGGTGATCAACGAAGGCGACTTCTTCAAGGTCTGCGACCACGAGATGCGCTTCACCTTCCACGGCTGAGTTCGACTCGACACTGCAAGCGGCCTGCGCTCTCCAGCGTGGGCCGTCTGCTTTTGTCACGTCGAGCAGCGCCAACACCTCGCACGAGTGTGGGGGTGAGGTGCGCTGGCGCCCTCAACTGGGCCGTCCAGAAGGTGCCGCGCTAGGCTTCCCAGGTGAGACTCCGGCCGCGATTGCTCCTCGCTTCGCCCTGGCTCGTCGGCCTCGGCGCCCTGAGCATGGCCGCGGCCACGGACGAGACGGCTCACAGTCAGCCTCTCTGGCAATCGGCGGTCCCGCTACCCGAGGACGCGCGCAGCGTGCGCATCGTGAGGCAGGGCGAGTATCTGTGGACTCGCCCCGATCGCGAGTCACCTCGCAGAGGGACGGCGATGCGCGGCGCCTTGTTG
Source organism: Myxococcales bacterium (assembly GCA_020430865.1). The sequence goes on along the minus strand of JAGQIY010000998.1, from coordinate 3,715 downwards.
CCGCTCTACGGCAGCAAGCGCGGCCCCGGCTGCAGCGGGACCTGGCTGAACGTGGGACCGCTGGCGTGGGTGTGCGACGTCAACGTGGAGCTCTCCCGCTCGGCGCCTTTCCCCGAGGATCCGAATCCAACGCCCACCACCAGCGGCCTGCCCCTCGACTACTACTTCGCCGGCCCTGACGGTAGCTTCGGCTACGCCAAGCTTTCGCTGGGTGACGTCGGCGCACCGGACAACCAGTACGAACCGGGGATGTCGGTGGCGCTGGTGCGCATCCAGCAGAACTCGATCGGGGAAGCCTACGGACTGAACACCAAAGGGCTCTGGCTCCCGATGCGCGACCTGCACCCGGCGCGTCCTCTGGGCTTCTCGACCATCGAGTACGACGATGGAAGACTGGATGGCGGCTGGGTCTACGCCTCGACCACGAGCGTACGAAGCAAGCCCAACGCCGGCGAGCGCGTGACGACCCTCGATCAGTTCCAAGCCATCCGCTTCACGGAGGTGGTTCGCAAGTCGAAGCGCCGTTGGTTCAAGACCGAGCGCGGCTGGGTCTCCGAGGGCGACGTACGCGCGCCGACGCCGACGGAGCCACCGCCCGAAGCCCAGGCCGACGAGCGCTGGATCGACGTCGAGATCGACCAGCAGGTGGTGACGGCTTATCGCGGCTCCACACCCCTGTTCAGCGCTCTGGTGAGCACCGGGAAGGGCACGGGAAAGAGCGAACGCGCTACTCCCAGAGGGACTCACCGCATCTGGGTCAAGCTACGCACGACCGACATGGACAACCTCGAGAACGAGTACGCGGGGCGCTACTACGCGATCGAGGAGGTGCCTTGGGTGATGTTCTTCAAGAAGGGCTATGGCCTGCACGGCACCTTCTGGCACCGACGATTCGGTCGGCGCCAGAGCCACGGCTGCGTCAACCTGACGCCACGCGCGGCCGAGCGCTTCTTCCACTGGGCGAGTCCGCGCATGCCTGCGGGCTGGAGCGCCGTGCTCCCCACGCAGTACGACCCCGGCACGCTGGTACGGGTGCGCTGAGGTAACATACACTACCGCCCCATGGACCTAAGCATCGGGCGCGACACCTTGGTGGCCTTGGCCGCCGTAGTTTGGGCAGACGGCCAGATGGCTCCTGAAGAGGCGCAAGGTCTCCGCATAGCCGCACAGCAGCTGGGCCTGGCTCAAGACGACCTGAGCGCCGTCGAGGCAGCGATCGCGCAGCGGATCACGCTAGACCATGTGGAAACGATTCGCATGAATCGTCTCACCCGTTTGTTCACCTACGCCGCAGCTGGCTGGGTCGTTGGACTCAAGGGCCACGTAGACGCCAAGGAACAGGAGGCCCTACGACTCCTGGGTGATCGCCTGGGGCTGAGCAACGTCGCGCGAGAGCGGGCGGAGCGGGCGGTGCAGTCGGTGGGGGCGTCTGGTTCAGGCTCCTTCGACCTCCTGGCGCTGCGCTCGAAGCTCTCCGCAGGACTCAGCCAGGTCGGATTGGAATAGCCCGTGGTGTCACTGCTGAGCGCCGCGCGAGATCTCGCGCGGGTGCGAGACATCGCGCGTGTCCTGGTTCGCCACGGCTTCGGGGAGATCGTCTATCGCACGGGTCTCGGAAGAAAGAAGGGCAAGGACTCCAAGGATCCCGAGCTCGACGCCGAGCTCGACGCCGAAGAGCAGAAGGGAGCCGCCGAGGCCAGGGAGATCTCCTCCGCGGTGCGTGCTCGGCGCGTGCTCGAGGATCTCGGACCCTCGTTCATCAAGCTGGGACAGATCATCAGCACTCGCACCGACGTGCTGCCCGCCGATCTCGTTCGGGAGCTGAAGAAGCTCCAGGATTCCGTCCCTCCCGTTCCTTTCGACGAGATCAAGCGGCAGGTGGAGCACTCCCTGGGTGCGCCCATCGACGAGATCTTCGAGAGCTTCGATCCCGAGCCTCTGGCTGCCGCATCCATCGCTCAGGTGCACCGCGCCACGCTGATGACCGACGAGGGCGTGGTGAAGGTCGCGGTGAAGGTACAGCGACCAGGCATCGGCGACACCGTGAAGAGCGACGTGGACATCCTCCACGGCCTCGCGGCGCTGGTCGAGCGCACCATCCCCGAGAGCAAGATCTACTCGCCCATTGGCCTTGTGCAGCAGTTCGATCGGGCCATCACCTCAGAACTCGACTTCAGCACCGAGGCCGAGAACGCCATTCGCTTCGCGGAGAACTTCGAAGGCTACAAGCAGGTCAAGTTCCCCAAGGTCTACAAGCAAGCCTCGAGCAAGCAGATCCTCACACTGGAGTTCCTTGACGGCCTGAAGATCTACGACGCAATGGAGCGAGGCTACGACGGCAAGAAGCTAGCGCGAGTCGCGGTCGATATCGTCGTCAAGCAGATCTTCGAAGACGGGTTCTTCCACGCGGATCCGCACCCCGGCAACGTGTTCGTGATGGGCACGCCGGAGCGGCCCATCTTCGCCATGATCGACCTGGGTATGGTCGGACGGCTCTCGCCCCGCATGCGTGACCTGACCGTCGATCTGATGGTCGCCGCCGTCCGTAAGGACTACGAGGGCATCGCAGACGCCCTCTACGCCATCGGCACGAAGACCAAGAAGGTCGACATGAACGCCTACCGCGCGGAAGTGTCGCTCCTGGCCGAGAAGTACCTGGGCAAGCAGCTGAAGGACATCGAGATCTCCGAGCTGATCCGAGATCTGGTGCAGGGCGCGACCAAGTACGGGCTGGAGATTCCGCCCGACTTCATGCTGGTCGGCAAGGCCCTGATGACGATCGAAGGCGTCGGCAAGGAGATCGACCCCGAGCTGGACGTCTTCAACGAGGTCAAGCCGCTCTTCCTCGAGATCCTGCGCAAGCGCTACTCCCCGGAGCGTATCGGCAACGAGCTCCTGCGTCGGGTGGAGCGTCTGAGCGGCGCCACCTACAACGTTCCCCAGCAGCTCAGTGAGCTGCTGGACGACGTGGCGCTGGGGCGGCTGGTGGTGAAGACGGAGGCCCTCCAGAGCAGCGCGATCACGGACCGACTCGGGCGGCGCATCTCATCCAGCGTCGTCGCGGCGTCTCTGATGCTGAGCGGCGCCTGGTTGGTCGCGGCTGAGCACCACTGGCTGGGGGGCATCCTGATGGCGCTCGCGGTGGGGCTCTACCTGCTGCACGTCTCGATGGATACGCTGCGAGGGCTTAGGAAGAAGTAGGGCGGCACCTGGTGCGCCTCACCCCCGTCCCCCCTAGCCACAGAAGGACAAAACACCAGTGCACGTCGCTTCTGTAGCAGAAGGACGTGCAGTGGTGCTTGGTCCGCGCTCGAGGCGCGAGGCGAATCAGCCGCCGAAGGTGATCTTGCTCTGCAGCAAGAACGCCACGAGGAAGCCGAAGAGCACCAGGGACTCGATCAGCGCCAGACCGAGAATCATCGGGGTCTGGATCTTGGAAGCCGCGCCGGGGTTGCGGCTGATGCCTTCGAGGGCGGCGGCAGCGGCGCGACCCTGACCGAGCGCACCACCGAGGACGGCGAGGCCGATGGCGATACCAGCGGCAAGGCCCATCCAGCCCTTGGTGTCCCACTCGTTGGCTGCAGCACCCGCCTGGGCGAACGCACTGGAGCTGATGAAGGTGGCAACGGTGGCGATGGCGAGGGCCAGCTTGTTCTTGGTGGACATCTTGAGAGTCTCCTTATTCGTCTCGATCGCGCGAGCGTTTAGTGTGTTT
>JAGQIY010000997.1 GCA_020430865.1 Myxococcales bacterium | reverse complement strand
CCTTCGCGCCATGTGCGGCGAGCTCCAGCATGCTCTCGTGGCTGATCGACTTCAGCAGCTCGGCGGAGTCGACCACCCGCGGATCGGCGGTGTAGACGCCATCGACATCGGAGCAGATCTCGCAGTACTCGGCGCCGAGCGCTCCCGCCAGGGCCACCGCGGTGGTGTCGCTGCCTCCTCGTCCCAGGGTGGTCACCTCGCGCTTGTAGGAGACGCCCTGGAAGCCCGCGACGATCACGATGCGACCTGCTTCGAGTTCGTCCTGTACACGGAAGGGACGCACCTCGATGATGCGCGCGCCGGAGTGGCGATCGTTGGTGAGAATCCCTGACTGCGAGCCGGTGAGGCTGATCGCCTGGTAGCCGAGTTCGCTGACCGCCATGCTGAGCAGCGCCATGCTGGTGCGCTCGCCACAGGACAGCAGCATGTCGAGTTCGCGGCGGCTGGGGCTGGGGCTGATCTCTCGCGCTCGGGCTAGCAGCTGGTCGGTGGTCTTGCCCATGGCGCTGACCACGACCACGACGGCCATCCCTCGCTTGCGCGTCTCCACCACGCGGGCGGCCACCTTCTTGATCTTCTCGGTGTCGGCGACCGATGAGCCGCCGTATTTCTGCACTACGATACGCATGTATCCTCCGATGACGCGGACTGCGCCGCGCGGCTGTGATGCTAGCGCCCGGTGAAGACGGGCTTGCGCTTCTCCGCGAACGCCGCCAGGGCTTCTACGCGGTCCTGGCTGCGAAGACAGGTGTCGTAGAACATCCGCTCGAGTTCGATTCCGTGTGAAAACGGTACCTCGTATGAGGCGTCGATGGCTCTCAGAGCCGCCGCCTGAGCCAGGGGCGCGCCCGCCGCCAAGGGAGCGATGAAGTCCAGCGTGTCCTTCAGCACGTCCTGCCCCTCGGGAGTGACCTGGTTCACCAGGCCGATGTCGAGCGCCTCCTTGGCCTTGAGTCGGCGTCCGAACAGGATCAGCTCCTTGGCGCGCGCCTCTCCCACGATGCGGGGCAAGCGCTGAGTTCCCCCGGCGCCAGGGATGATACCGATGCTCACCTCGGGCAAGCCGAGCACGGCGTGCTCGGCGGCCACCCGCAGGTCACAGAGCAACGCCAGCTCCAGGCCTCCGCCCAGCGCAACGCCATTGATCGCGGCCACGACTGGCGCGGGGAAGTCGGCGATCCAGAGGAGCTCAGAACGGTACAGCTCGAGCTGCTTGCGCACGTCGTTCTCATCCATGCCCTTGCGCTCCTTCAGGTCCGCCCCCGCGCAGAACGCCTTCGTGCCTGCGGAGGTGATCACCACCGCTCGCGCGTCCGTGGCCTGGGTGAGCTCGCGGCCAATGCGCCCGAACGCCAGCAGCGTGTCGCGGGAGAGCGTGTTCATTCGCTCTTCGCGCTCGATGGTCACGATGGCGACCTGCCCGCCGGATACTTCCTCTCGCCGCAGCGAAACGGGATCACTCACTTGGACTTTCCTTTCTTCTGCTCGAGGCGACCCAGCTTCGCCTCCAGTGCCTCGAGCTTCTCGCGTAGGCTCTCGACGTCCCGGGACAGGCGACGGTCGACCGACTTGCCGCTGCCGGTCAAGCCGTCGATGGCGCCGCGCAGTCGTCGGCGCACCCGTCCATCGTTTTCGCGTGTCAGTTGGCCTCGCAACGCCGCGCGCGCCACCGGATCGCCCAACGATTGCAGCGCTCGCGCCACATCGCCCCGGACGTGGGGGTGAGGGTCCTCCAGGAGCTCCTCGAGGTGACGCCTCACGCGCCGCTCCTGGGACAGCTCGGGGAGCGCGAGGATCGCGGCTCGGCGGCCACGGGTCGGAACGCCGTACTGCGTCGTCTCGAGCAAGCTCGGGAGCGCGGCTTCGTCGCCAAGCTGAGACAGGCCGTTGCAGGCAGCGCCCCGGACGACGTCGGCCCACGACTCCTCGGCCAGCAGCTTCTCGAGCGCGGCCCGCGCGCTGGGCCCTCGACTCTTGCCGAGACTGCGGGCTGCCTGGGCCTGAACGAGGTAGCTCGCGTCGCGCCGAGCGTGCTTCAAGAGCGCCTTCTCCACGTCGGCGTGGCGGAAATTCCCGAGCCCCCACATCACCGCGCGACGCACTCGATCGTCGCTGGTCCCGACGTGCTCCAGCAGCGCGGCTCGCGCGCGCTCGTCCCGTGTGCGCCCCAGACCATGGGCCGCTTCCGCGCGGACCATCCAAGCTTCCTCTTCGTTGGCCAAGCAAGCGGCTAGCGCCCGGATGGCGCGGCGGCCTCCCTTCTTGCCCAGGAGCTCCGCGGCGACCCAGCGCGTCTTCCCCCGAGGGCCGCTCGCCAGCTGCCGCTCCAGCATGTCCACCGGGCAGTCGATGTCGACGCGACCGAGCAGGAGGTAGTCCGGATCGACCTCTACCCAGAGCGGGGCTTCGCTCATCGCCACGGTCAGCGAGCCCTGAGCCTCGTCGATGCGGCGCTCGTGTCGCTTCAGGCTGCTCTCCGAGAGCGCGACTTCGACGCACAGCGGTAGATCGAAGAGCGCGACGTCGTTTCCGCGTTGAGTCTGCTTCAGGTCGACGTTCAGGTAGCCGTCGGAGTAGCTGATCTTCAGCTTGAGTGTCGGGTGGCCAGGGCGATACACCCAGCTGTCGAAGAAGCGCTCCAGGCTTCGACCGCTGACGCTCTCCAGCGCGCGCATCAGGTCGTTGGTCTCCACGATGCCACCCGCATGACGCTCGAGATAGAGCTTCACGCCTCGCCAGAAGCGCTCCTCCCCCAATTCCCTGCACAAGAGATGCAAGACGAGGCTGCCCTTCTCGTAGAGATGGCGATCGAACAAGTCGATGGGATTGTCGTAGTCGCGGCACACGATCGCGCGACGGTACACGCTTGATTCCCCGAGGTAATTGTTCAGGTTGCGGCGCAGGGCGTAGGCGTACTCGTCGGCTCCGAGTCGGTCTTCGCGCTCCACTAGCTCCATGAACATCGCGAAGCCCTCGTTGAGCCAAGCGTGGGACCAGTCTCGGCAGGTGACGTAGTCGCCGAACCACTGGTGGGCGAGCTCATGGGCGACCAGGTAGTTGCTGTCCACGTCTCGGGCGGCCTTCGCGTCGAGCAGGATCTCCTCTTCCATGGTGGTCGCGGTCGTGTTCTCCATGCCTCCGAAGATGAAGTCGCTGACCACGATCTGACTGTAGCTGCCGTACGGATATGGCACTCCGGTCTTCTGGGAGAACAGCTGAATCATGCGCGGGGTCTCGCTGAAGGCCCGCTTGCCGTCGGCTTGCTTGCCCGGTGGGACGTAGTACGCGACGGCCACGCTGCGCTCGCCCAGCGCGACCTGCTCGGTCATGACGTCGAAGTGGCCGGCGACCAGCGTCACCAGGTAGCTCGGTTGGGGCTGCTCGAGCTTGAAGTGGTAGCTCCAGGTCTTCGGCGCTCGGGCCTTGCCCTTGCCCGCCTTGACGCTGGGCGTGCGGGAGGAGACGAGCTCACCGTTGCTGAGCACCGTCATCCCGGCGGGGACCTTGACCCTGAGTTCGGTGGTCATCTTCTGGTGAGGCTTGTCGTGGCAAGGGAACCAGAAGCGCGCGTCCTCGTCCTGGCACTGGGACCAGACCTGCTTCGGGCGCTCGGGGACGGCCCTGTCGGGGGCGAGGAAGTACAGCCCGCGTCGCGGCTCGGCGCTGTAGCGAATCTCGACGCTGAACTCCTTCAGGCGCTTGCCGATCGCGATCTGGATCCGTTCCCCGTCGTAGCGGTACTTGGCCTTGGTTTCTTTCCCGGAGGAGATGAGCATCACCGCCGCGAGCTCGAAGTCGATCGCGTCCAGCTCCAGCGTCGTGGAGTCGCCGTCCACTCGCGCGCAGTCGAGGCGGGCGGCACCACGGACCTCACGAGCGTCGAAGTCGAGTTCGATGTCCAGCGCCACGTGCCGCACCTGGAACGGGCGGTTTCGTTCGTATTTGCGTGGGCCGCCAGTGAGATCGAGCGGCCCCGCGGAGCTGCACGCGCAGCCCGAACCAGTGCCCAGAGCGTGAACCAACGAGGACTCCTGCATCGTGGCTGCAATCGGTAGTATTCACCGGCCCTTGGAGCAAGCTGAACGGCGAAGGAACGCTCCCGGGGAGCCACGACTTGCGGAGTGCATTCTCTTGGGCGCCCAGGCTGGGTAAAACACCGGCATGTTCTGGACCAGACGCGCCCCCGCCGCCTCGGATCGGCCACTGGGCTCCGCCGGAGGCCTTGGATGTTCGTAGTCGTCGCGGGGGATGACCAGATGGCTGCGCGCATCGCCGAGGCCTTGATGGTGGACCACAGCGTGGTCGTGCTGGGGAGTGAGGCCGCCCTGGGTACGAGCACGGAGCGGCTGGACGTGGAGGTGGTGTTCGGGGCCATCACCTCGCCGCGCGTGCTGGATCAGGCGCGGGTCGACCGAGCGGAGGCGTTCATTGCCTGTACCACCAACGATGAGGAGAACATCGTCGCTTGCCTGGCGGCCAAGCGGAGAGGCAGGGCGCGCACCATCTGCCTGCTCAATGGCGCGGGTTTCCTCGAGGACGAAGAGGAACAGGACGTGTCCGAGGCGCTGGGGATCGACGTCGTGGTGCGCCCCGCGCAACAGCTCGCGACCGAGATCGTGCGCATCGTGACGGTGCCGGGAGCGTTGGACGTGGAGGTGTTCGCCGACGGGAGCATCGCCCTCCTGCGCATCGCCGTCGACGCGGGGGCAGAGCTCACCTCCGCTCCCTTGAAGTCGTTGAAGCTGCCGAAGCACGCGCTGATCGTCGCCCTGAGGCGCGGCGAGGAGCTGGTCCTGCCAAAGGGCGGAACGCGCATCGAGGCGGGGGACCGCTTGATCGTGATGGGACGCTGGGCACCGCTCCAGGAGCTGGTGGCCTCAGCCCACGTGGGGCAGAACCGACGGACCCGGCGCCAGGCGGCGGTGATCGGCGCAGGCTCGGTCGGAGTCGAGGTGGCGCGAGGGCTCGAGGCCGCAAAGTGGCGGGTGAAGCTCATCGAGAGCGACCTCTCGCGCTGCGAGGCGGTCGCCGATGAGCTCGACTCGCTGGTGCTACATGGTGACGGTGCTGACCTGACGCTGCTAGAAGAGGAACGCATCGGGGACATGCCGGTGGTGGTCGCCGTCACCAACAACGACGAGAAGAACCTGCTGATTTCTCTGCTCGCCAAGCAGCTCGGCGTGGAACGCATCGTGACCCGGGCGGACAAGCTGTCCAACGAGCTGATGTTCGAGAAGGTGGGCATCGACGTCGTTCGCTCCAGCCGTGGCGCCGCGATTCGATCCGTCGTGCGCAGCCTCGAGAAGACCGAGTTCGAGATCCGCGCCGTGCTCGAGCACGGTGACGCGAGCGTGATCGAGGTGACCCTGCCCGGCGACTTCGAGAGCCGCTTGCTGCGCGACATCCGGTTGCCCACGGCAGCGGTAGTCGGCGCCGTCCTGCGTGGTCGGCATAGTGTGGTGCCGGGGGGAAACGATGCGTTGAGAGCGAACGATCGCCTGCTGATTTTCTGCGCTCACGGTGACGAGGAGGCGACTCGAGAGTACTTCCTCACCCACTCCCACTCCAGCCAGAGCGAACGGGTGCGGGTGTCTGGCGCGCAGGCCAGGGGCGACTGATGCGGCTCTTGCTCGTCTTCGGGCTGGTTGGACAGCTGCTGCGGGTGTTCTGTCTGGCCTTCATCGCGCCCATCGTGATGGCGTCCGTGGACGGCGTTACCGAGAGCGCGGTGCAGTTCTCGATGTCGCTCGCAGCGACCTTCGTGGCTGGTACGCTGCTGGGGAGCCAGACGCCAAAGGTCAATGTTCTGCACCGTGCGGAAGCACTAGCCATCGTCGCCCTGACTTGGCTCGTGCTCGGCGTGTTCTGCGCCGTTCCCTACGTCCTGCACGGCCTGCACCCGATCGACGCGCTGTTCGAGTCGATCAGTGGCCTGACCACCACCGGGGCGACCATCCTGACCGACTTCAAGCGCTTCGATCGCGCGTTCTTCCTGTGGCGCGCCATGACCCAGTGGTTCGGCGGACTGGGTATCATCGCGCTGTTCGTCGTGGTGTTGCCCCGCCTCGGTATCGCTGGCCGTCAGCTGTTCTTCGCGGAGGCCTCGGGGGCACCAGCCGAAGGCGTGAGTCCCCAGATCCGTCAGAGCGCGAGCCGGCTGTGGGTGCTGTACGTGGCGTTGACGTTGGCCCTGATCGTCGCGCTGATGCTGTGCGGCTTTCCGTTCTACGATGCGCTGTGCCACGCGCTGACCACGATGGCGGCTGGCGGATTCTCGCCCCACCCGGAGTCGATCATGGGCTACGCAAACCCGGCAGCGGAGTGGGTGTTGACCGTCTTCATGTTGCTAGCGGGTGCCAGTTTCGCGCTGCAGTATCGGGTGCTGGCGGGGCGACCACTGGGCTTCCTCCGGGACGCGGAGTTCAAGTTCTATGCAGGGGTCACGCTGTTCGTCGGCGTCGGCGTCGCGATTGGACTGGCGGGTGGAGTCCCGGGAGAAGAGCACCTGCGCCTGGGGTTGTTCCAGTCCGCGAGCATGATCAGCAGCACCGGTTATGCCAGCACGGACTACGAGCTCTGGGGGCACAACCTCAAGGCGCTCCTGGTGCTGGCGATGGTCGTCGGAGGTTGTGCGGGGAGCGCCGCTGGTGGTCCCAAGGCCGTGCGGATATTACTGGTACTGAAGCACGTGGTGCGCGAGATCACGCGGGTGCTGCACCCCCGTGCGGTGTTGCCGATCAAGTATCAGGGGCGCTCGGTGAGCCGTGACATCATGCGCTCCGTCTTCACCTTGGTGGTGCTGTACTACTTCGGCTATTTCATCGTCGGCGTCGCGCTGGTGCTGATGGGCTCGGACCTGGTGGTCGGCTTTTCAGCTTCGCTGGCCTGCTTCGGCAACGTGGGCCCCGGCTTCGGGCATGCTGGGCCGATGGGTAGCTTTGCGGGCTTCTCGTACCCCGCGAAGCTACTGCTCACCGCCTCGATGTGGCTGGGTCGACTCGAGATCGTGACCGTGCTCGCGCTCTTGCACCAGGACGTGTGGCGGGAGCTGCGGCTACGCTGACCGGGTCGCGTCGCCTGGGAGCTGGGTCAGCAGCGCCGTCCTGAGCGCGTCGACCAAATCGGAGGGGCCATAGGGCTTGGGCAAATAGACGACGTCGAGTCGTCCGAGCACGTCACCGAGCACCTCCGGCGCGTGTCCGCTCATCAACACCACCGCTAGCCGCGGCTGCTTCTTGCGCAGCGTCTCGATCAACGCCTTGCCGCCGAGCTCGGGCATCACCGCGTCGGTGACCAGGGCGTCCACCTCCTCGCTCCACTTCTCCAACGCCTCCACGCCGTTGGATGCCTCCACGACCGAGTATCCGGCGCGGCGCAGCGCGCGCGCAGCACCACGCCTCACGCCGGGGTCGTCCTCGACCAGGAGCACATGCTTCTGTCCGCCCGTGTCGGTCCTCGAGCTGGGAGGTGCAGGACTTGTTTCCTCGGGGATGTGAGCTGTCGCCGGCAGCCAGATGCGGAATGTGGTGCCTCTGCCTGCCTTCGACTCCACGGCCACCTCACCCCCCGCCTGGCTGACGACGCCGTAGACCGTCGAGAGGCCGAGCCCCGTGCCCTTGCCAGTCGGCTTCGTGGTGAAGAAGGGTTCGAACGCGCGCGAAAGGATGGCCTCGCTCATGCCGTGCCCGGTGTCTGCGATCTCGAGCCAGATGCGACCGCCGCGCAGGTAGCTGCGGAGCGTCAGCTTGCCGCCGTCTGGCATGGCGTCTCCTGCGTTGAGCGCGAGGTTGAGCAGCGCCCGGTCGAGCTGACCCGGGTCGATGAGCACGTGTTTCTGCTGATTGGCCTCGAGCTCCAGCTCGAGCTGGATGCTCTCGCGGAGCACACGCCGGAACATGCCCGCGGCTCGGGTCAGCGCGGCGTCCACGTCGACCGCTCTCGCCTGCACGACCTTCTTGCGGGAGAACTCGAGGAGCTGGGTAGTCAGCTCGGCGCCGCGTCCGGCGGCGGCCTCGATCTCGTCGACTGCGCCGCGCGCGGGCGCGTCCAGAGCGGCCTCCTGCAGCAGGGCGACGTTGCTCGCCACGACGGTGAGCAGGTTGTTGAAATCGTGAGCCACGCCTCCCGCCAGCTGGCCGACTGCCTCTAGCTTGTTGGCATCCTGGAGGCGCTCGGCGAGACGGCGTCGCTCGCGTTCCTCGCGTTCACGTTCCTCCGCGCGTCGCAGCGCGAAGTGGACCGCGGCGGCGACGCCAGCGGCGAACATCACGCTGAGCAGGTGCACCCACCAGTGGCTGGGCGCGCCATTGGGCTCCCTAAGGCGCACGTCGAGCTGCCAGGTGCGGTCGAGCACCTGGAGGTGTGCCGTACTGGTCCGAGAGGCGCGCGCTGCGAAGCTGGGGCTCTCGTAGAGCAGACTCCCGGAGTCGCTGACCCGGTAGCTCGTCTCGTCCAGCTTCTTCGAGAAGCAGGACTCGATCAGCCGCTGCGCGTCGAAGACGGCGTTCAGGTAGCCGAGACTCCCGGCGTCCGCCACGGGGATGTAGATGGCGAAGCCGCGCTCGCCTTGGAACAGCGTGAGCGGACGGGTCGCGCGTGGCCTGCCGTCAGTCATTGTCGCGCGGAAATAGCTGGCGGCCTGAGGATGCTGGCCTTGGGCTACTGGCTGTGGGTGCTGCGGCCGTTGGCGACGGCGCGTGTGGAGTTGCAGATCGCGGTGGAATCATTGGAAAAGGCGCGGGCGGAGGCCTTTGCGCAGG
>JAGQIY010000996.1 GCA_020430865.1 Myxococcales bacterium | reverse complement strand
TCCCGCGCAGCTGCACCCATCGCCCAGCGTCCAAAGAAGGACGCTCGCTTGGACACGACCGTCCGCACCAGACGCCGCCCCAGGCCTGGCTGGGGCAAGACGGACTTCATCGTCGCTGCGGTTGCCATCGGGGTGCTGGCTCTCTCCATCCTTGGCATGCTGCTGCTGCTGCGTAGCGGCTGAACCCGACTCGATGGATTGCCAGCGGCGACGCTCCCGGCAGCGTGAGCGTCGGAGCCCGACTACTGCGCCGTCCAGCCGCTGATCGCGTGGCTTGCTGCGAAGACCGCGACCGCTCTGGGCAACGGCTGTTCTGCCAATGCACGGGGTAGGCCCTCGGCGACGACTCGCGTGGTCGCGGTGTAGCTCGATCCCTCGCCGTGACTGCAGGCGTAGCAAGCGCCGATGCTGAACACGAGCTGGACCCGTTGCTGACCTTCGCTGGTGACCTCGGGGACGGCGTTGATCAGCGTCACTTGCTCCTCCCTGGGCTCGTCGAAGCCGTCGCCCGCAGCCTTGAACGCCGCCACGGCGCGGGCCAGCTCGTGGCCCTTCAGCGCGTACGTTTCCGCGTCGGAAAGCAGTGAGACCTTCTCCTTCTTCTGCAGGTCGTATGCGGTGTAGCTCGCCACGCCGAAACCATGAGCGCCGCAGCCGTACACCCAGGTGTGGTCTCCGAGCACGAGGTAGCGGCCGGCAGAGGCCACCAGAGTCACGCTCTGGCTGTAGTCGGCGTAGCGCTCCTCGGGTCCGGGCGACGGTTGTTCCCAGAGGTCCCAACCGCGGTGCGTCCGGTCCTCGATCAGGCTGGGTACCACGCTCTCCTTGTAGTCCGTGGGCTCCGCTGGGGTGCCGGCCATCACCGCCTCGCACTCGAAGACGGGCATGCGTCCCTTGGCGGTGGAGAACTGCCACTGCTTGCCATCGGCCAGGAGGAAGATCCCTGGCTCCTGCTTGAGGACGTTACCCTCGGGATCCAACCAGTAGCTCGTCGCCTGATCGGCGTCCTCGGGACGAGACCAGACGATGACACCCTTCACCTTCGGGAGGGCTTCGGGCTCGGCGGCGGGCGCCGGCTTCTCGTTTCCCACGACGATCGTGTCCGGAGCCTGCGCTGGACGCTTCTCGCCGGCGCAGCTCGAGAGCAGCAACAGAGATCCTAACCCCCAAACCCAACCTCGACGGCTCATGGCTATGCGCGGCGCCACATGCGGCGCTCGTCATCGAAGATGCGGGCGAGACGCTTCTGTTCCAGCACGAAGGCGGCGTAGTTGCGGGGCACGCGGGAGTCGGAGGCGAAGATGCCGTGGACCTTCGCCGCGGCTTCAGCGTCGTCCGTGGCACGGTGAGCGCGCCCGATCTCGATCCCCAGACGCTCGCACACGTCACCGAGGGACTTGCTCTTCTCTTCCTTCTGCAGCTCGCGGGCCCAGGTGAGCGGGTCGAGCCACTCGACCCCCTTGCGAGCCGCGGGAGGCAGATCGGGCACGTCGAGGTTACAGCGGGCGAACTCGGCGTGAAGAAAGTCGCGGTCGAACTCGGCGTTGTACGCCAGGGGTACACCCTGGCGCATGGCCTCGAGGATCTCCAGCGCAACCGCAGAGAACGGCGGCTTGTCCTTCACGTCCTCGTCGCTGATGCCGTGCACGTCGAACGCTTCCTTGGGGATCAACATCCCAGGGTTGACGAGCCAGTCGTGACGAGCAACCACCTGACCCTCCCGGTAGATCACGCAAGCCACCTCGACCACGCGATCGAGGTTGGGATCGCGCCCCGTCGTCTCGGTGTCGATGCTCACCACCGGCAACCGGTGCATCTCCGTCTGACCGTCGAACTCGTCAGCCAGGCCGCTGGCCACGACACGCAAGAGGTGGGCGATGCCGGGATAGTGGCGTCCCGTGGGGAAACACCCCTCGCCCTCCATTCCTGACTTCATGGCTCAGTTCGCGCTGGGCGCAGGCTTGCCGGGGTTCCCCTTGCCCTCTGCCTTGGCGCTGGGCGCCGTCTTCGCTCCCGAGGGCGCGGTAGACGGCTGTTCGCCGTCCTCTTCGGTGGCGGTCGCGGAAGCCTTGGGCAGCGGCTTGGGGTCGACGTCCTTACCGGTGCGCAGCTTGATCTCGAGCTTCACGAAGTCGTCGAGGTCCTCCTTCGGATCGAAGTACCCGCTCGTGAAGTTTCGGCCGTTGATGTAGATCATCGGCGTCCCCTCGAGGCCCAGCTTGTCCGCCTCTTTCTTGTCCTTCGCCACCCGATCGGCGACGTCCTCGCTCTCGATGTCCTTGAGGAACTTCTTCACGTCGAGGCCGAGCTCCTTCGCGAAGTGAGCGAAGTCGTTGGTGAAGGTGGCCTGCTTCTTGAACAGCAGGTCGTGCATCTCCCAGAACTTACCTTGTTTCCCGGCGGCAACGGCAGCGCGCGCAGCCATCTCGGCGTGCTCGTGGATGCTCAAGGGGTAGTTCTTGAACACGAAGCGGACCTGGCCGTCGAAGCGCTCGACCAGCTGATCCAGCACCGGTGCCATCATCCCGCAGTGCGGGCACTCGTAGTCGGCCCACTCCACGACGGTGACTGGTGCGTCCTTCGGCCCCTTCGAAGGGGAGTCCCCGAGCTCGATGGGCTTGACCTCGTCGGTGGAGAAGCGGACGCGAAACGCCGCCTCCGCCTGGGAACGGGCGCGGCCGCGGCGCACCTGGGTGAGCAGGAAGTCGGCGGCTGGCTTGCAGGCCTCGCACTTGCGCGACTCCTTCACGCACTGGGCGATGCTGACGGGCTGGTCAGGACAGGGCGCCAGCAGATCGCTGACGTAGGTGGACCACTCCCGCTGCTCGCGCCGAGTCAGCTCCGAGGTGTCCACGCCCGGAAGCTCCACCGTCTCCACCGTCGCGGAGTCGGCGGCCGGCGTGGTGCCTTCACTTCGATTTTCGCAAGTGCTGAAATTCAATTGCAGAAGCGCGAGCACTGCTGTGCCGAGGACGGACCTGAGCGAGGGCATGGTTGGGGGACTCTAGTGTGAGGTGCGGCGCAATGCTACCCGCTCTGCGGCGGGCGGCTGCGTGGACTAGTCGATTCGCACGCGGATCTGGGCTACATGCGGGCCGCGCTGGCGAACAGCCAGCGTGTAACCAGCGCTCAACCCTGCGCACCGCGGTGGTTCTTCCCTCGATTCCGGCGTAGCTCCCTTGATTTGCCCTCCGTTCCCCCGCTGCGATCGACGCCTTTGCGACACCGGGCGCGACTGCTACGAGCGCTCAGCCAAACCTCATGTCTAGCGGAAGCCTGTATCCCTCGGAACCGCCCCCGGATAGCGGCCCCGGCGCAGAAGCCCCACGGGTAGTGCGTCACGTGATCGCGGTCGCCGGCGGCCGTGGAGGTGTTGGCAAGAGCATCGTCGCGATCAACCTCGGCGTCTATCTGGCCCAGCTCGGACGCACGGTCGTGGTGGCCGACGCAAACCCCGCCGGCGCCGATCTGCACACCATGCTGGGCGAGGCAATGCCCCGCACGGGAAACGACGAAGACGCGCCCGAGGAAGAGGAACTGACTCCAATCAAGACTCAGGTCCCGGGGCTCCTCCTGCTGCCCCAAGCCTACTCGCGCAACTCCACCGTCCCCCTGCGGCCCGGGCGCAAGGCGCGGTGGGCGTTTCGGCTGCGTCAGCTCGACGTCGACTACGTGATTCTGGATCTGGGAGCGGGCACGACCCCCGCGACGCTGGACCTGTTCTTGACCGCGGACCTGGGGCTCTGCGTCACCTCACCGGAGCCTCCCGCTGTCGAGGCGACGTACCGCTTCGCCCGGGCGCTCTTCCAGCGCAAGCTCAGGCGTACGCTGATCAAGGACCGCTTCAAGGTGCGCATGGTGGAGCGAGCGCAGGATCCGCTCCCACCGCTGCCTTCCCCCATCGAGATGGTGCGCGCGATCGCTCGCTACGACAGCTCCGTCGCCGAGCTCGCCGCAGCGGAGCTTGCCAAGCTCCGGCCTCGCCTCGTGGTCAATTCCGCACGGTTACGCACCGACAATGACCTCGGCACCGCGATGTGCGACATGAGCCGTCGCTACCTGGGCGTCGAGTTCGACTACGTGGGGCACATCGAGCAGGAGGACTCGGTGTGGCTCTCCGTGGTGCGGCGTCGCCCCCTGCTGATCGACTCGCCGACGAGCAAGGCTGCGCGCAACATCGAGCGCATCGCGCGGCGCATCCTGGCTCTGGCGACCACGCGAGAGCAGACGAAGGTCGCCACGCCCGTGCCCATCGTCCCTGCGGAGCCGACGCTCTACGAGGTGTTGTGGACGCATCGCGGCGCGAGTGACGAAGAGCTGCGCAGGGCCTACAAGCGCCAGCGAGAGATCTACCAGCAGGACAGCCTCCCGCTGACGTCACTGCTCACGGAAGAAGAGCTGGCACGCGAGCGTGCCAGGGTCGACGAGGCCTACGACACCCTGCTCGACCCGATCCGTCGTCGCGCCTACGACAAGTCGACCTTCCCGGAGGAGGAGGCCGGAGAGCAGCCTCCGCGCCCGGAGGTCGACGCCGCCCTCGCCGCCGAGCGCGCGATGCTCCGCGCTGAGCTCGCCCGGGAAATCCATCCGGAAACGGAGTTCAGCGGGGCGCTGATCAAGAAGGTTCGCCAGAGCCTGGGCATCGAGGTCGAGGAGATCGCGAATCGCACCAAGATCAGCGTCTCTCACCTGAAGGCGATCGAAGACGAGGACTTCAGGAGTCTGCCTGCTGCGGTGTACACGCGCGGCTTCGTGCAAGAGGTGGCGAAGTACCTCAAGATCGACCCGGCCCAGGTGAGCCGCAGCTACCTCAAGCGACACCGCGCCTGGCGCCAAGCGCACGGAGTGGATCCGTGAGGATGAGCTCGATCGGTGAGTGAGGCGGAGGCCAGGAGCACCACGCAAGGCCCCGACTGGGGCTTCACGCTGGTGGTGACTTTGCTCGGCCTGCTGCCGCGGCTCTACGTCGCCATCGCCTGGTCGCGAGAGCCGGTGTGGGACGGGCACTACTATCACTTCGGCGCCACGCGGATCGCGGAGGGCCTCGGCTACTCCGAGGACGTGATCGTCGGGGGCCAGGCGGTGTGGAAGGCCTGGTGTCACTACC
>JAGQIY010000104.1 GCA_020430865.1 Myxococcales bacterium | reverse complement strand
GAGGGCCGATGACCAACTTGGGCAGTACCTCCCATGTTTCTGACGCCGTGGAGCGCGGACTGCGAGACGTTATCGATCCCGAGCTGGGCATCAACATCGTGGACCTTGGGCTGGTCTATGGGATCGACGTGCAGCCGACCGGCGTACATGTTCGGCTGACGATGACCACTCCGGCTTGCCCCCTGGGTGAGCACATCGTGCGCGATGCCGAGGAACGGCTCGAAGCGATCGGCGACCTGGGAGTCATTCAGGTCGAGCTGGTCTGGGACCCGCCCTGGGAGCCGAGTCGAATGTCCGACGAGGCCAGACGACTGTTGGGGTGGGGCTGAGGCGATGGCGGCGACGACACCTGCTCACGAACACGCGCAAATCCGGTTCCGGCGAGCCCTGCTGCTCGTGGTGGCGGTCGCCGCTGCAACGGGAGTACTTGCCGGTCTCTCCCGAGTGGGCGTGGTCCTCGGTTGGGGGCCGACGTTCGCCGCGGACCATGGCCCGATGCTCGACGTGGGGGTCTTTGGCACCGTGATCGCACTCGAACGAGCCGTCGCTCTGGGAAGTCGGTGGGGATACTCAGCGGCGGCAATCGGGGCAGCCGCGGCGATTGGGATGCTGCTCGGTCTTGCTTCAGCGGGATGGCTGGGTGTCCTGTCCAGCGCAGCGTTGGTGGCGGTCAACGCGGCCATCATCCGGCGGCAGTCAGCGGCATTCACCTGGCTCATGTTTCTCGGGGCCCTCGTTTTGGTTTTCGGGAACGTCTTCTGGACGCTCGGCCATCCCGTTCGCAACGTGGCGCCGGCGTGGATGACCTTCTTCGTCCTGACGATAGCAGCCGAGCGACTGGAGCTATCAAGGCTCGCGCCAACGCCCATGTGGGCTAAGGTGATCTTGGTGCTCTGCGCCGCGGCGCTCGCGGTCAGCGCATCGCTGGTGAGCACTGGCGTCGATGGCGCCTTGGGGGCCGCCGGTGGACTGATGGCTGCGATCGGGCTCTGGCAGCTCCGATTCGACTTGGCGAGGCGAACTCTCCTGCGCAGGGGATTGCCCCGGTTCTCCGCAGCGGGCGTGCTACTCGGCGCTGCGTGGCTCGCGTTCAGTGGTAGCACCCTCCTCGCGCTTGGACTGCCTCACGCGGGGCCTGTCTACGACGCCATTTTGCACGGGGTCTTTGTGGGATACGTGCTGTCGATGGTGCTTGCTCACGCCCCCATCATCCTGCCGGCAGTGGCGCGGGTCGAGATCCCTTTCCATCCGGTTCTTTGGGGTGCGCCGGTGCTGCTGCATCTGGGTCTCCTGCTTCGGGTCATCGGTGACCTCGGAACCTCGAATGATCTTCGGCAGCTTGGTTCTGTACTCAACGCAGTTGCGCTCGTCGTGTTCTTCATGGGTGCGCTTTATTCGCGGCGAGCCTTGGCTCGCTCCCAGGAGCAGAGGGCACCATGAGTCCGCCGCGCTTTCCCCGGAGGCCCAGGCACCCGGAGCGGGTTTGTTGGGGATGTGACCGCTACTGTCCCGCGACCGACATGGCCTGCACCAAGGAACGCACGCTCCACCCGTGTGAGTTCTTCGGTGAAGACTGGGCGACCGATGCCGACCATGAGCGTTCGGATGATCCAGACGCCAGCCCGGCGACTGAGGGCCGGGGCAAGCGACTTCCTTCGTGAGCAATCGCTGAGCTAACGTTCCTCCACTGGGAGGATCAGGTCTTCCAAGAAGAACGCCGCAAGATCGTGTCGCCCAGAAAGCCCCGCCTTCTTGTAGACTGCCCGGGCCTGCTGTCGGGCCGTGGCCTCAGTGACGGACCGTGCCTCCGCGATCTCCCGGTGGCTGAGTCCCTTCAAGAGTAGCAGCCCGACCTCCTTCTCGGCGGGCGAGAGCTGCCATCGATCGAATTGTTCGTCGATGGCCTCGCTCAGGCCCCGCATGAGATCCCGGGCTTCGCCGCGCCATCGCTCGGCCTCGGCCGCACTCTTCGCGAGCTCACCAGCCAGGGAACGAGCTTCCTCAGATGCTGTCCGCGCGAGCGCCGTCACCCGAAACAGTTTGCGGGCAACCAACGCAGCGCCAAGGAATCCCACCAGCAAGATCGTCCCCTCGACGACGACGTGGGAGACCGTGGTTCCCTCACGGAGGTCAGAGACGAGATCGACGGCCGCCAGGCTCGCCATCAGTAGGAACGCGACCAGGGTGAGCGTCAGGAGCGGTCGTTCGGATGTGAAGTCAGACTCGCTCAAGTGCCTGTAATCCCTTCCATATCACGTCCGTAGGATAGCCGAGACGCGCCTCCGCGACCATCCTGGTGCCCAAGTCATACCTCTGGAGGCCACATCATGGACAGCCTGTTCTTCCACCCCAAAGTCGTTCACATCCCCATGGCCCTTGGCGTGCTGATGCCCCTGCTCGCCGGCGGTGTCTTGCTGGGCTGGTGGCGAAAATGGCTGCCGACCAGGAGTTGGGTGCTGGTCGTTGCGCTGCAGGCGCTCCTGCTCGGGTCCGGCATCGTCGCCCTGCAGACCGGCGAGTCAGAGGAGGATCGGGTCGAGCGGGTCGTCCCTGAGCAGGCGATCGAGGAACACGAAGAGGCCGCCGAGGTCTTCGTCTGGACGAGTGGTGGAGTGCTCGGCCTGATGCTGCTGGCCCTGGCCATTAGCCGCAGCAAGGCCGGGCTTCCAACGGCGGCGGTGGCAACCCTCGGCACGCTTGCGGTGTTGGGTCTCGGATACCGCACGGGGCAAGCCGGCGGTGACCTTGTGTATCGCCACAACGCAGCGAGCGCCTACACGACTTCCGCGCAGGGCTCGACGGGAACACCAGGGCTGGGGCCGAACCGGCATGCGGGAGACGAGCACGACGATGACGATGACTGAGCGCGGCCGGCCGCGACGGCGATCACCGCCGCCACGGCATCATGCGCGCCCGGTTCACGGCGGCCTGCTTCTCATGGTCGAGATCGCGGATGAGGCGGACGAGCTCGCGGAGGCTCTGGACGTCGAGGGCGTCGAAGTCGATCTGGTAGCGGCGGCCGGTGGCCCGGGCCGTCTCGGCTCGGAGCCACTCGATGAGTCGCCGCTTGTCGTAGTCGCCGGTCATGCCTGCTCGGTGAAGAGCTGGGCGACCTCGTGTTCGCCGGCGGCGGTGAGGTAGTCGGCCAGCGACTTGCGGAAGAGGTCCATGCGGGTCTTGAGGCCGAGGCGCTCGCGGGCTTCGTCGAGGCGCGCAACGATCTCGGCCTCCATGCGCAGGGGCAGCACCTTCATGTCGGGGGCCTCGCCGTCAGCGTGGCGTCGCCGGACCGGGCCGGTCTTGATGCGACCCTTCCTCGCCTCGCGGATCTTCCAGATGAGGTAGCGCGAGTCGTGGCTGGAAGTCTCTCGGCCGACGACCTCGGTGTAGAGCTGCTGCAGCTCTTCGACCGAGAGCTTGGTGAGCTTGGGCTCTCCGTTCGCCGTCGTGGGCTCCGACGTGGTGGGTTCGCTCTCCTCGACCGCGCTGGCTGTCTCGGCGGCCTCTTGCTCCTGGGCTTCGAGGGCCTCGGCGATG
>JAGQIY010000995.1 GCA_020430865.1 Myxococcales bacterium | reverse complement strand
GATGCGCAGGTCGACGTCCATCCGACCGAGCACTTGGTAGAACGCGTGGTAGGCGTTCAGCAGCTCGGGCGTCGCCGTGGGCGCGGTAGGCTCCGGGAGCTCCTCGGGAGCGCTGAAGGACAACCAGCGGCGGCGGCGCTGCTTGCGCAGCGTCTCGCGCGCGACGAACACGGCGAACGCCGCGAGCCAGCTGCGGAGCCCGCTGGGTTCGTCGATCTGGTCCACCCGGCTGAGCGCGCGAATGAACACCTCTTGCACCAGGTCTTCGAGCTCCGAGTGCCGTCCCAGGATGCGCGTGAGCACCCGCTCCACATAGGCCGCGTGATCCTCGAGCAGCGCTCGCTGCGCCCAGGCGCGCCCGGCTTGCAGGCCCCGCACCAGCTGCTCCAGCTCGGCGCCCTCGTCCAGGATGGCGAGGGCGCTGGGCGCGGGCTGGGGTTTGCGGAGCGGAGTCGGCATGGAGGGACGCTGGGTAATGGCAGCAAAGCGCCGGCGCGGCTCAAGTTTCTCCTACCAGTGACCGGGGACTTCCCAGGAGGTTCGAGCGAGCGGTGCGGCAACAGCGTTCAGACTCTGAAGCATTTGGTACGCTCGCGCCGTGGCTTCTGTCTGGCACACGTTCGTGATGGCAGGGTGGACCGCGTACGTCTGCCTGCTGCTGGGGATCATTGGGATCCCCTTCAGTCTACTGGCCATCACGCTGACGATCGCGCGGGTCCGCGCCGCGCGCCTGGTCGCGATCCTCGTGCTGTGCCTTGGCGGGCTCGCGCCGGCCTTCGGAGCGTTCGGGATGTATCGGGGGCGAGCGATCGTGGACGACGTGCTGCTTAGCCCTGCCATCGAGCCAAGCAACAAGGCCAAGATCCGCCAGCAGGGCTACTACGAAGCTCAGCAGGCGCTCAACGTGGGTCTCGTGTGCGGAGCGCTGCCCCTCCTCCTGGGTGCGGTGTCACTGGCCCTCACCTTCGCTATTCCCCCGAGGAAACGTGAAGGGTGAGTGAGAGCGAAGGCGTCGGATGCTGAAAAGACCAGAGCCCGCGACCAGCGCGGGCTCCTTGCGCTCGGAACGGGTTCCGAGACTCCTTTCGGTTCGACCCTGCTTTCGGTTCGACCCTGCTTTCGGTTCGACTCAGCCAGGACCTCCGCCCCCGGTGCCGTTATCGATCGGTGGCGGATCGTAGCTGGTGTCGAAGATCCCCTCGCACGCCGCGGGAATCGCAAGATCCTGAAGCGACGCCGCATCCAGGTCACACGGCAGGGCCTGAATGATGGCCTTGAGGCAAGGGATGTAGTCCGTCACGCAGACGAGCCCAGTGTCTGTTTCGATCTGGGTGTCTTCGAGGCTCGCCCCGTCCTCGAGCTGACAAGCCGAAGGGTTCTCCTGACACAGGGTGATCGCCTGACAGATGCCGCCAAACGTGTTGCCCACGTCCGACGACACGTCGAGCGTGCGTTGCATCGGAAACGCCCGCGCGATCGCCTGGAATCGTGACCGTTCAGGTGAGATCACGAGGTTCGCCGTGCCTTCGTCTATGGGCGGATCTTCTCCGTTCCAGCCGCACTCGACGGCCTTCTCACAAACGAAGTCCAGGCTCTTCAACGCGCCTGCGAGTGAGACGTTGCAGGGCGTCTCCGAGCCTCCGCTGCGCGGAGTCTCCGTCGCGCCGTTGGTTGGACTCTCGGTTCCGTTTCCGAAGGGATTTTCCGTTCCACTTCCCACGGGCGGCTCATTTCCCGACGGAACCCCTGGATCGCCCTGGCCATCGGTTGCGCACGCCCACACCAGCGCACCCAAGGCCATGATCCCCCACTTCGTCTTGCGCACCATGCTTCCTCCCAAGGCAAATCAGTGTGTCATGGCGCGAGGACGCCCGCTAGCAGCGGGCGTCTCAGCGCCTCCGAGCCACTCAGAAGTAGTACATGGCGGCGACATTGCTCGTGAAGATGTTCCACGGGTTGTCGCCAACGGTGGTCGAGATGGTGGTGGTGGAGTGCTTCACCGAGCCCTCCGGAGTGGTATCCACTGCGGCCTTGCGGCTCTCCATGGCGAACAGCAGACCCACGCTGCCCTGCAGGCTGAGCTGCGGGATACCGATGAAGCCGAAGTGGATCTCCGCGCCCGCTCGCGCGCCGATGTCGAGACCAAAGCCGCTCAGCTTGATGTCGGGCTGCCCGGCGCCTTGAGATTGCGTGGCATTCGCGAAGCCCACGTTCAGCTCCGGCACCACCTGGAAGCTGAAGTGACCGTCATCGGCCAGGTTGAGCGGCACGCCCGCGTGGAGCAAGAACCCGGTCACACCCGTGTCGTCCGTGTCCGTGCTCTGGTTGCCGTTGTCCACGGTCGTCGTGCCACCCTGGCTCACGAAGCCAAGGCCCGCGTCGATGCCCAGGCTCGGGTCGAGCCAGTAGCGCACACCAATGACCGGCGCCTGTGCGGAACCCTCCTGGAGGGCTCCGGTGGCGACGTCCACTCCAGTGGCAAAGGGGATGCTGCGCTTCCCCAGGTAGCCGACACCGATGTGCTCCGACATCGTCGCGTGGTCCGAGCCACCCGTGGTGGCCGAGGCGCCAGGAGTGCCAGGAAGGGTCATGCCCGCCTGCCCACTCGCGCTCGCATCCTGAGCGAAGGCGCTCCCCGCGAACATCAACGTCGCCGCAGCAACTACCCCCGCCATCCCCAAACGTGCAGTCTTCTGCATTTTCATCCTCCGTGAGTGGGCCCCCGACAACCGCTCGACTCGCCCGGAACCAGCGCTAACTCAGCCAGAACCAGACAGCCGTCCTGGGGGGACCCGAGTCTGCTACGTCGCATCGTTGCTAACCTTCCAGGATACAGGCAAGAAACAAGGCGAGGTCGGCGCCGGCTTGGCTGGTCAAACCACGCAAAACTCTTGGCATATTCAGCACTCAGCGGCTCAAGATGGTGTGTTACACGAGCTGCCTCCTTTGCGCCTTGGAACGCCTAACGTGTTGAAGAAGCGGGCAGATTTGCTCCTCGTGGAGCGAGGCTTGTGTGAAAGCCGTTCCAAGGCACAGGCCTTGGTGATGGCGGGTCAGGTGTTCTGCGGGGACACGCGGGTAGACAAACCGGGGACTCAGCTCGCCGAGGACGCACCGCTCGAGGTGCGAGGCGTGGATCGCTTCGTCTCCCGTGGGGGCCACAAGCTGGAGGGCGCGCTCGACGCGTTCGCCGACCGGCTCCAGGTCGTTGGCAAGGTATGCGTGGACGTAGGAGCTTCCACGGGCGGCTTCACGGACTGTCTCCTGCAGCGCGGCGTGGCGAGGGTCTACGCGGTGGACGTCGGACAGGGACAGCTGGCAGCGAAGCTCGTGCAGGACCAGCGGGTCGAGGCGCGAGACAAGACCAACGCTCGTT
>JAGQIY010000103.1 GCA_020430865.1 Myxococcales bacterium | reverse complement strand
CCGCGTGGCAGTGTGGAAGCGCGCGCAGCTGCATCGAGAGGGGCCAGCTCGGATTGACGTTGACGGAACCATCCTGATCACGACGGGGGTGTGCAAGGGTCACCGTTCAGGGTCGGGTAGACGGGCTGATGATGAACGTCCTCGTCAAAGACTGCGTCTTCGTGAGCAGCAAGTGAGCCAGGGCAGCCTACTATTCAAACACCTCATCAAGGAGCTTCTTCGCCCTGGCCTTGTACTCGTCTTCGCTGAGGGCGCCCTCATCCCGGGCTTTCCTGAGTTGCTCTAGCTTCGCGTCGAGGTCGTCACGCCTGTCAGCGGTCATCTCTCGCCAAGCGGCCCAAGCCTTCTTCACGACCTCATAGGAGAACGTGCCCCCAGTCACGAGGTACACCACTACCCACCCAGTCGCTCCGACCACACCGATTGGAGCGAACGCGGGGGTCGCCAGCAGAACGCCCACCGCAGCTGCACCGGCGAGTAAGGCCGTGACGAACGGGTTCTCACGGACGGAAAGGGGAATGAACCGGGTGACGATGCTCTTGATCTGGTCCGTGGTGAGCACAGGCATAGAGGAGGTATCGTAGCGGGCGTGGAAGTATGGGTCCATGTGGAACCTTCACTTCACCAGAAGAGCCACCAGCTTCACAACCTCAGGCAACCAAGTCGGAGCAGTCGTAGCCAGCAGCACGAGGACGGCTCCCCACCTGCCGGCCTTCACCAGACTCTTCTGAGCGTCACCCGCAGCGTCGCTGACGGCCTCCTTCACTTGACCGTGCAACGCATCTAGGCGTTCGTCGTGCTCGGCATCTTTGGTGTGAAGGCCATCAACCTTGCCTTCGATTCGTTCGAGCGTCTGGTCCCTCTTGGCTTCGGCGACTTCGAGCTTCTCGATCCTCTCACCCTGCGACTTCTGGACGTCCTGCAAGGTGTCCATGCGTTGCCTGATCGAGTCGAGGAGCTGGTGCTCCCCCTCGCTGAGAAGCGCCTCAGGGGGCCTGCTGTGACGTGGGGGTGGGACCGGCTCCAAGAAAGCAACGAGCCGCAAGGAGAAGACCAAATGATCACCCAGCCCTGATCGCCGCCCCCCCGCGGAAATGGGTTCCGACGGGGGCGTCTGACTGTTACTCTTTGGCCGTTTTTTCGCCAAAGGGGATGGGATGACGATCCGATACTGGGCCTGCTTGGGCTTATTCGCGGGCGCAGCGGCCTGCTCGAGTACCGTGAACAAGACAGCGGACAAGGAGGGCAGCGGCGGTGCAGCGGGGGACGCCAGTGGAGGCAGCGCTGGTAGTGTTTCCGCAGGTGGATCCGCAGGGCAAGGCGGCACCGGCGCCGCTGGCGGTTCCAGCGCAGGAGACGGTGGATCGAGCGGCTCTGGCAGCGGTGGCACGACGGGGGGCAACGGTGGCTCGGGGGCGAGCGCAGGCGTTGGGGGCGCGGGCGGCTCCTCGGCTGGCAGCGGTGGCGCGGGAGGCAGCGGAACGGGCGGGACGGGCGGAACGGGCGGAACGCCCAACGACCTCACCGAGTGCGAGACTCTCGTCCTCCAGAGCGGCTGGATCGCCTCGAACAGCATTCCCGTGCAGCAATGCACCACCGGCGGGAGCATGGTCTCGCTCTACGGTCTCCCCTCGGGGGATCCAAAGCCGCTCAGCGTCCTGGCAACCGCGCTGCGCCCGACGGGCATTCTCTCCTTCGCGTCGAACACCCACGACAACGCCGCGCGCCTGGACGTGGACAAGAACGGCGACGTGGGCCGCGCCTATGGCACGCGGAACTTCGGCTGGCTGTCCCTGTCAGGCGCGATCTATCACACGCAGCGCGGCACGCCGTTCAACTACGCCTCGGGGTGGAAGGCCTACCACGACACCAAGTTCGAACCGGTCACTGCCACGCGGGTGAACGAGGTCGTCGTGATTCAAGGCATGCTGGAGACGGACGACGGGACGTCAGCTGGTGCGGGCGCTGGCTTGCTGACGGACCTCGGCACGGTTCCGAGCGGAATGGAACCCGACGAGACGCGGTACTTCGCGGTCGCCGGCTACTCGGGCAATGACCGAGCCTCGATCGTCCGGGTCTCCTCCAACGGCACGGTCGGAGTCGTGGGAGGTCCGTCGCCGACCTACCCCTACGTGATGCTCAGCGGGATCGCCTACGCGCAGGGCGCGCGCAAGACCTTCACCCTGGCGTCGGGCTACGCCGCCTACGCAGGCTCGCTGATCGGCTACCGCATCCGCGATGGCATGGTGTACCTCCACGGGCGCATTCAGCTCCCGTCGGGCACCAGCGCCATCGGCACCGCTGCGACGCTACCCAGCGAAGCGCAGCCACCGTTCGACGTGGTGACCGAAGCGGCCGCTGGAGGCGAACACGTTCGCGTGGACGTGAAGACCAACGGCGAGATCTACTGGCAGCAATACAGCAACCCGAGCGGCGAACGCTGGATCAGCCTGGACGGTATCCACTATCCGGCGAAGTAGCGCTTGCTCGCCCGTCCGTCCCGCGGACGTTGATGAGTCGACCAGAGGTTCATCGCATTAGCCGGCGACGCCTCAGCCCGGGTGCGAAGCAGCCAGCTCACGAAACGCCGAGTGCGCCGCCTCGCTGCCAATCACGGCGACCAGATCGCCGGCGGAGAGCTCGAAGTCTGGCTCCGGGCTCGGAAGCAGCTGACCACCGCGCATCACGCCGACGATCGACGCACCCGTGCGCGTACGCACGCCGGACGCGGCGATGCTGCTCCCGGCGAGGCCGCTCTCTGGCTCGAGCTGGGTCCAGCTGAGCTCGAAGGCGCGCTCGGCCATCCGCAGTTGACTCAGCTGCTGGTAGCTCGATGGGCGATTCTCTGGCAACGGCATGGCCTCCGCTCGGAGCGTTTCCGTGCGGCGCTGCACCTCGGTGGCCGGCAGCCCCAGGTGCAGCAGCGCCTGGCGGGTCATCTCGAGGCTCGCTTCCAGCTCGGGAGACACGATCTCGGTGACCGCCAGCTCACGCAAGCGCTCCACCAGCTCTTGCTCCGAGCTGCGTACCACGACCCGCAGCTCGTGATTCGCGCGGCGCGCATGCTCGACGACCGCCTCCGTGGTGACGATGCCCGGCGTCGTCACCACGAGCAAGCAGGCGTGATGCACCGCCGCCGCCTCGAGCACCAATGCATGGCTCGCGTCACCATAGACGGTCGGGAAGCGCTCCGCCTGCAGCTGCTCCAGGCGACGCTGATCCAGCTCGACCACGACGAACGGCTGCTCGAGCTCCTGCAGCGTCCTTGCGATGAGCCTGCCGACGCGCCCGGCGCCGACGACGATCACGTGGTCCTTCAGGCCTTCCTGCGGCAGGTTCACCGTCTCGAGGGCTTCGTGCTTGAACAGCCGCTTGCGCAAGGCGTAGAGCCGCGCCGTCTGGCCGCTCACGAGGGGCGTCAGCACCATCGTCACGACCGCGGCGCTCAGCACCAGGGAGAACATGTCCTCGTCGATCGATCCCGAGGACACGCCGACTCGCGCCAGCACGAAGGCGAACTCGCCGATCTGGAACATACCGAGCCCCACCGCCAGGGGCACCACGTTTCCGTAGCGAAAGACTCGCGCGAGACCAGCAAAGATCAGCCCCTTCCCCACGCTCACCGCGAAGACCAGCAGCGTCACCTGCTTCCAGTGCTCGATCAGGAAGCGCGGGTCGAGCAGCATGCCGACGGAGGCGAAGAACAGCAGGCCGAACAGATCCCGGAGCGGAACGATGTCCGACAGCGCCTGGTGTCCGTAGTCGGACTCGCTCAGCACCATGCCTGCGACGAAGGCGCCAAACGCGAAGGACAGCCCGACGACGTGAGTCGCGTAACCGACGCCGAGGCCAATCGCGGTGATCGCCAGCAGGAACAGCTCCCGCGAACCCACTCGCGCGATGTAGCCGAGGAGCTTCGGCAGCAGGCGCGTGCCCAGCAAGATCATCGCCGCCAGGAAGACCACCGCCTTCACGCCGGCGACGCCGAGCGCCGGTAGCCCGACCGCTGGATCGTTGAGCTGTGGCAGGATCACCATCAAGGGCACGACGGCCAAGTCCTGCACGATCAGCATGCCGATCATCACCCGACTCGAGAGCGTGCCGAGCCAGCCCTGGCTCATCAGCGTCTT
>JAGQIY010000994.1 GCA_020430865.1 Myxococcales bacterium | reverse complement strand
CTTTGCGTCGGCTTCAGCGGTCCGTTGAGCGGCAGCCGTGACATCAACAGCAAACTTCACAACCTTGTACGGCTTTCCCTGAAGGTCGAAGATTGGATTGTACGAAGCCTCGATGAAGACGTCTTCTCCCGCCTTGTTGATGCGCCTAAAGCGTCTAACCTGAGACTCTCCCCGGCGCAGCGATTCCCAGAACTCTCGGTACTGCGCGCTGTTTACCTCGTCGGGGTGCACGAACATCCGATGATGCCTGCCTTGGATCTCCTCCATCGAGTACCCCAGGACCTTCAGAAAGTTTGAATTTGCGGTGAGTACATTGCCATCCAGGTCGAACTCGATAGTCGCCTGAACCTTCGAGATTGCCTCGAGTTTCGCGTTCTGTTCGGCGCTCTCCGCGAGCAGGGCGTCGTAGCGCGCCTGCAGTTCCTGACAGTCCGTCCCAGTATCCGTTTGCTTGCTCATCTTGCCTCTCCCTTTGATTCTTTTTGCACTCACGCTGACGCCCTACGCCCCGTGGTGTCGAGGTCGTCCATCTCCAACAACTTGTCTGCGTCGAGCAGGACCTTCACGGAGTCCTCCACCTTGGCCATGCCCGAGATGTACTGCGCGGTCTTTCCTGCGCGGAAATCTGGCGGCGGCTCGATCTGAGCCTCGTCAATCGCGAGCACCTCGGAGACCGCGTCCACGACCAGGCCCACGCTCTTCCCGCCGACCTCGACCACGATGATGCAGGTGCGATCGTGGTACTCGATCTCCGGAAGGTTCACGCGTGCGCGGACGTCTACCAAGGGGATCACCTTGCCGCGCAAGTTGATCACGCCCTTCACGTAGTGCGGCACGTCAGGCACCACGGTGATCCGCTGGAGCCCAATGATCTCGGTGACGCGGCTGATGTGAAAGCCGTAGGTGACGTCGCCAATGGTGAAGGTCAGGTACTTCTGACCGTCGTCGTCCATATCCGTGTCTAAACTGGCAATCGCTTCTTGCATCTCGGTGTTCCTCAGGCGGCAGCCGCGCAGTGCTTGGCGAGTCCCTCGACGTCCAGAATCAGACTGATCTCGCCGTTGTGGAGAATCGAACAACCAGCGACCCCTCGAACCCCCTTGAGGTAGTCGGGGACTGGCTTGATGACTGTTTGACGCTGACCCACGACCTCGTCCACCAGCACGCACAGGGTCTGGGGACCGTCCTGGACCAGAATCAGGATCCCCTCGTCGATGCTGTGCGCCCTGGGCGTGACGCCGTGGATCTCGTGCAACCGAACGATCGGGAAGAGCTTCTCCCGGATCTTGAACATCTCGGTTCCGTCCGGTAACGTGATCAGGTCCTTCAGGCGCGCACGCACGTGCTCGCGGATCGAGAGCAGCGGGATCGTGTAGTGTGACTCGCCAACCTTCACCAGCATGCCTTCGATGATCGCGAGGGTGAGCGGAATGCGCAGCGTGAAGGTGGTCCCGACCCCGGCAGTCGACTCGATCTCGACCCGGCCGTTCATGGACTCGATGTTCCGCAGCGCAACGTCCATTCCCACACCGCGTCCGGAGAGGTCAGTGACCTGCTCCGCCGTGGAGAAACCCGGAGCGAAGATCATGCGATGGATCTCCTCGGGCTTGTACTCAGCCTCGGGATCGATGAGACCCTTCTCGATTGCTTTCGCGCGGATACGCTCGGTGTTCAAGCCACGACCGTTGTCGCGAATCGTGATCCACACCTCCTGGCCCTCGTGGGTGGCGGAGAGCCAGATGGTTCCGTTCTCCGATTTTCCAGCGGAGCGACGGTCGGCGGGCGCCTCCAGGCCATGATCGACTGCGTTGCGGATCATGTGGACCAGAGGGTCGCTGATCAGCTCGACGACGGTCTTGTCGACCTCGGTCTGCTCGCCGTCGATGATCAGATCGACTTTCTTGTGCTGCTTGCTGGAGACATCCCTGACCAGACGCAGCATCTTGCGGAAGGTCGAAGCGATCGGCACCATTCGCACAGCCATCGCGATGTGCTGCAGTCGGCGGGTGAGTCGATTGAGCTGCAGCGCCGCCTTCTGGAAGTTCTCGAAGTGGAGGCCGTCGAGGTCTGGGTTCCGGGTGACTGTCGTCTCCGCGATGATCAGCTCGCCGACCAGGTCCATCAGCTCATCGAGCTTCTCGGTGTCGACCCGGATGCTGCCCGAGCGTTGCGCCTCGCCGTGCTCTTGCTTGGCGACCGCCACCGCCTTGGCTGGATCCGCGACGTGCTCCTGAGCGCTGGGTTCGGGTTCCTGCCCGGTGGCCTTTCTCAGTTCCACGCGGATTTGGTCGTTGGCCTTCAGCAGGTTGTCGATGACCTCGGTCCCGACCTTCTGAGTCCTGGCGCGGAGCTCGTCGAGTGTGGTCTCCACCGCATGGGCTAGCTTCGAGAGGTCACCGAAACCGAACAGCCCAGCGTTGCCCTTGATGCTGTGCATCGCCCGGAAGGCGACCTCGATCAGCTCCATGTCGGGCGTCTCGGCGTCGAGCCCCATCAGGGCCTCTTCGACGGACTCGAGGTGCTCCTCGGACTCGACCCGGAACTTCTCGACCATCTCGGGACTGATGAGATTCGCAAACATGCTGCCCGCCTTGTCGTTCTCGCTGGCCTCCCAGGCGTCGAGCACCAGAAAGCTGGAGGCTGGCTTCGCCTGATCGGGTCTCGGGATCCGGTTGACCGCGTCCCGGACCGCAGCGTCGAGCTGCTTCGCAAGCTGCTCGACCAACGCGCCATCGCAGGTCTCGTCGGTGTTGGAGGACTGAATGCAATCGAGCAGACCGCGAACGACGTCCACGGTCTCGCAGAGCAGGTCGACGTGCCCGGGGGTGAGGGGGGAGGTGCCCTTTCGCACGAGGTCGAGCAACGACTCAGCGACGTGGGTGATACGCACCACCCGGTGCAGCTCCAGGAAGGAGGCCGTGCCCTTCATCGAGTGAAAGAAGCGGAAGATCGCGGCCAGGGTCGGTTCGTCGACGCTGTCTCCTGGGTGCTGCTCGAGCTCGACCAGCAGCGGCTCGATCGACTCCAGCGCCTCTCTCGACTCCGTGATGAAATCACGAAGTATCTCCAACTGCTCTTCGTCCATTGCCTGTCCCCTCGAACGGCATCCGCGCTCGCCACCTTAAGCAGACGTTCGACGCAAAAGTTTCTGGGGGTCGGTGCTCAAGTTCCGCCGCTCGAGCCCGTGCACTGGGTCAATGACCTACGCCGCCCAAGCCACCACGGCAGTTGCTCCGATCGTCGTCGGCATCGGAGACGGAGCAGTCAACGGCGTTCCCGGGACTCGGCTCAAGACCTACGGTCTTGGCTCCTGCATCGGGATCGTGCTGGTCGACCCGACTTCCGGAGTGACTTCCCTAGTGCACGTGGCGCTGCCCGACTCGCGCCTCAATCAGAAGATGGCAGAGGAGAAGCCCTACCACTTCGCCGACACCGCGGTGCGTCTGGTCGTGCAGCGCATGCTCAGCGCAGGGGCGGCGCCCAAGAGGGCGCTGTGGCGCGTGAAGCTCGCTGGTGGCGCCAGCGTCTTGAAGAACAGTGATCACTTCGATATCGGCAAGCGCAACCTGCTCGCGGTGAAGAAGGCACTCTGGACGCAGGGCATGGCGGCGCTGGGCGAGCACGTCGGGGGCTCTCACAGCCGCACGGTGCTCGCCACCGTGGGCAGCCTGGACGTCTCCATTCACCTGGGCACGGGCCAAGTGGTTCAGCTCTAGTCTTTTCGCGCGGATTCAAGAGGTATCAATGAAAACACAAGTACTGATCGCTGACGACTCGGCCATCGCGAGGATGTTCGTGAAGCGCTGTGCCGAGGTTGCTGGGCTTCATGACGCCGAGTTCAGTGAAGCCAAGGACGGGGCAGATGCCTTCGAGAAGGCAACCAGCAAGTCGTTCGACATCTTCTTCATGGACCTGAACATGCCGAAGGTCCACGGCCGCGAGGTGCTGGCGAACCTGG
>JAGQIY010000993.1 GCA_020430865.1 Myxococcales bacterium | reverse complement strand
GGAAGGGTAGCAACCCGAAAAACGAACCAGCCCCGGGGTTGCCGGGGCCGGTCGCTTCATTCACTCAAAGCGGGTGATCGGATTTGAACCGACGACATTCACGTTGGCAAGGCCTGAAAACGCCATTTGCACGCAATCCAAACCGATTTTGCACTACACAAGCGAGAAGAACTGCACTACAAATATGCGGGCAGCTTCCGCCGTGGAAGCTCTTCGCGGCACGAGTCTACAGGAGCATCGGCTTGGCCGAGTCGAGGCGGAAGCGACGCATCCCGCAGCTCCGGTACACGGACGGCCGTGGCATCGGATGGCATGTCAGCTACCGCGACCCCGAATCGGGCACACCGAGGAAGCACCGCTTCGGGATGGTCTCCAAGAGCGAGGCTGTGCAGGCGTACGAGGCATGGCTCGCGGCGTGGCTCCAGGGTGATCCGGAGACCGCTGCGGCGATCCGACCCGGCTACGCGGCCAAGCTCGCCGCCCGATCGAAGCGTGCCGAGGAGGATGCGGTTCGGGGTGAGGTCAAGGCCGAGCCGGGCTCTCTCGTCCACATCGCCTCGGGGCTCTTCAAGTACGACGAGAGCCGCGTACGCGAGCAGGGCGAGTCGCGGGCTGCCGGAACCATCGCTCCCCGAGCGATGCTCAACAGGCGGAAGGAGATCAAGGATTTCCTCGCCTTCATGAATGAGAGGCATGGACGTGGAGCTTCCGCTCGACTCCGGGTCACTGACCTCGAAATGGGGGATGTCGAGGAGTACAACCGCGAGCTCGTCAAGAAGGGGTTCTCCGCGGCCTCGGTCAATGGGCGAATCCAGGCGGTGAAGCGGCTCATCGACCGGTCGGGGCGGCCCGAGTTCGGGCAGCAGGTCCTGGGATGGAACTGGGACTCGCTCGATCGGACACCCGGGCGGGCCGCCGAGCGACGAGAGCTTCCGACCCTGAAGCAGCTCAAGGCCTTGGTCGAGGCCGCGGACGCACGCGGCCGAGCGATGATCTGGATGGGCATCGGGCTCGGGTTCGGGCAGACGGACATCTCGAATGTCCGGGTCGGGCAGATCGATGAGGACGGGTACGACCTTCGACGCCGGAAGACCGGCATCGAACGGTTCGGCGAGACACCACCCGGAGTCTGGAAGGCGATTGAGGCGTATCTCGCCGAGACGCCACGCCCGGACGGCGAGCTCTTGTTCGTCACGAAGAACGGGCAGCCCGTCGTTCACACGCGTTCCGACGGGGTGCTCCAGTGGTGGCAGCGGCTGCGTGAGAGCATCGGGGAGTCGAAGGACACGCTCGGCGGCTTCTACACGCTGCGGCATCTCGGAGCCACCGAGTTCGGTTCACGCGACGGCTGCTCGATCATCGCGATGAAGCAGTGGCTCGGACACTCGGCGAGTTCCGCGATGGCAGACCGGTACATGAAACCGGTTCCACCAGAACACCGGAAGCTGATCGAGTGGGTCCGTGCGTCTCTGCTATCGCCGGTGAAGCGGACCCGAAGAGCCCAGACCGGCGGCCGGGCTCGCTAGGTCGATGCCAGCCCCGTGCGATGGTTGCGCTCCACCTCGTCGGAGAGCACCGGGTCGACGCCGGCCTGTTCGGCGAACTCGCGCCAGCGTGACACCGCTCCGCACACCTCGTCGAGGATCTCGTCGGCCCGGCCTCTTTTCATCGACGCGGTTCGCTCCACGACGCGGAAGTCCTCGCGGTCGAATCCGTCCCGCTTATTGTTCAGGCTCATCTGGTGACGGCTCGTCCACTTGCCGCTCGGGTTGTAGCAGTACATGACGTCGTAGGCCGGAGACAGTGACCACCCGCCCCGCTTGTCCATCAGGAATGCGATGTTCTTGACGTGGTCGTCCTGGTTGCGGGCGACGACGTTGAAGGCCATCCGCCTGAACTGCTCCTCGATGTCCTGCATCGGGAGTTGGAGGCGGCGCATGACCGCGATGGCCTGTTCGTACGAGTACGCGTCCGCGTTGTTGAAATCGAAGTGGGCGATCGCGCCGAGCGACTGCATGTGGAGCTTCTCTCCGCCGTCGAGCCGGTCGAACCGCTTTGTCATGAAGTGGCGACGGCCGTTCTCCTCGAAGATGCGACACTTGGTCATTTTGACGCCGGCAGCCTTGGCCATGAGCGCGTAGGCGTACTCGACGGCCCCGTAGCCCTGCGGGTCGGCGAGGTCCCTG